>JAITWQ010000004.1 GCA_031285215.1 Syntrophobacterales bacterium
GAGCACTTAACACACGGTTAAGTCGGGCGACTTAACTGTGGGTTAAGTAGCAAAAAGTTTGGGAGTTTGACATGAAGGAAAGGGTTTATACGTTGCTATTCTTAGCTTTATAGAAAAAGAAGATTTTACGAATGAGATAAACCTAGTAAATATCGAGCTTTATAAAGATTGGAGTAAATATGGAGTAAAAAAACAAAAGGGTTTAGGAAGAAAACCTCCTAAACCCTTGGTATTTCTGGAGCGGAAGAAGGGATTTGAACCCTCGACCCCAACCTTGGCAAGGATATATGACGTTATTTTCTAGTCTATCTCCATAGCATGTATTATAGCTCATTCTTAGTTTTAGTAAGTATTTATGCCAATGTTTCAAAATTGCATTTATCCTTAGAATACCCTCTGATATAATGTTCCCGGAGTATATACGGAGTACGGAGGAAAATCACAATGCCGCAGGATAAGGTTAAGTTTACTCAAACAAATATACAATCCTTGCAGCCATCTCAGAAGCGCCAAGTTTTTCGTGACCTAACTATACTCGGCTTGGTTCTCTTTGTCGAACCTTCCGGCAAGAAAACTTGGTATGTCGATTACAAGCGCCCTAATGGGAAACGTACATATCATAAAATTGGCTCTGCGGAAATATTGACCGTAACGCAGGCGCGAGACCTTGGGAAAGAATTCTTGGCGTCCGTGACTATGGGGCATGATCCACTGGAAGAAAAAGAAACACGAAAAGAGGTAGAAAAGGACGTACTGACCCTAAAACAGCTCATCGCTGATTATTATTATTCTTGGGTTCTCGATAATCGCAAAGCTGGAAAAGAAACACTCGATATACTAGCTCGCATTTTTGGAGATTTCATGGATTTGCCCGTGGAAGAAATTTCTCTATTGAAAATCGAGCAGTGGAGAGCAGAACGGCGCAAGCAAAAAAATACGAAGGGAAGTACCCTCAACCGTTATGTGGTGGCGCTAAAAGCACTTATCAACTGGGCCGTCAAACGCGGAATCATTGAGAATAATCCGATAGCCAAGCTGGAACCTCTCCCTGAAAAAGATTCCAAACAAAGCGTTCGATTTTTGACGACTGAGGAACGAGAGCGACTTATGTCAGCGTTAGATGAGCGTGAGGATCGAATACGCCAAGAACGTGAAAACCACAATTTGTGGTTACAACAGCGAAATTTGCCCTTGGTTCCAGATTTGAAAGATGCTCCGTTCGCCGATTATTTCAAGCCCATGATTCTCCTGTGTCTCAACACAGGAGCACGGCGTAACGCAATCTTCTCATTGCGTTGGGAAGACATTGACTTTGAAGGGCGTAGAATGACGTTACGTGCCGATGCCGCTAAACCAAGACATGCCAAAGATCAATATATTCCTATGAACAAGACCGTTTATAACATCCTATCTTTGTGGAAACAGCAATGCGTTGATACTTCTCCAGGATTGTTTGTATTTCCTTCTCCAAAAACGAATGGGAAACTTGATAATTGCGGAACGGCTTGGGATAATCTGTTAAAAAAGGCCAATATACAAAATTTCAGGTGGCATGATATGCGTCATGACTTTGCTTCTCAGCTAGTCATGAATGGAGTTGACCTGAATACAGTACGCGATTTATTAGGACACGCTGACTTGAAAATGACTCTGCGTTATGCGCATCTGGCCCCGCAAGTAACTCAAAGGGCTGTTGAAACGCTGGATTTTCTTCTAGGTGAATCGGCATCGTAAAAAATTTCTCAAAGGTTTCGGCAAGAATAATATTCACCATTCGCCATCATGTTTCCTGCAATCTCAATTTTGCCCCGCGATTCACCTCTGGCCTTGGCAGTGGTATATTAGTTTTACCGAAGGGAGCGAAAGGCGAGGATTTAATTGAGAGCAACCGTTTATATTGAAACGACCATACCGAGTTATCTAACAGCTATTCCCTCACGTGACATTTTTCAGCTTGTCCGTCAAAGCATAACTCGACAATGGTGGGAAACTAAGCGGCAAGACTATGATATTGTTACAAGCGATTTCACAGTAACCGAATGCAAAAAAGGTGACCCGGCAGCAGCCGAAAGACGTACAAACTGTATTAGAGGAATCCCGTTATTGAGAATCACTGATGACATATACTCATTATCAAATAGCTACATGGAATTACTTTCAATCCCAAATGACAGTAAAATTGATACGTTGCACCTTGCAATATGCGTTGCAAATCAAATTGACTATCTTTTGACATGGAATTGTAAACACCTTGGGCCGGTTACTATGCAAAGGATACAGATATATAATGACAGACGCGACCTGTTTGTTCCAATTTTAGCAACACCGGAAGCATTTTTTGATGAAAGGGAGTTTAATCATGAACTATTTTGAAGAAGATTCCATAATTACAGAAGTAAGAAAGAACCGCGCTGAACTCCTGACAGAGTTTAACGGTGATACAAAAAAACTTATCGAATATCTTATCTCTCAAGAATCCGCTATGGAAGCCGCTGGATGGCGATATGAAACCGAAGCGGAATTTGAAGCCCGTAAGACATTGCATAGGCAAAAGCAGGAAACAGAATGTAATAGAATCGAAAGCCTACTAAACAAATCGTTAGCCTAACGGGTTCAACAAAACCTCCAGATAGTTACGCAGTATTCTATAAACACCTAATTTACTGGTATACGTATGCCGTTACTAGAAATCCCCTTCCAAACGCTTGGCGTTAATGCTGTCGGGAGGATATCCTAAAGTCAATTTCACCCAGGCCGCAAGATAATTCCAGTCGTCTTCGCTTAACACACATTCTGAATCGTTCTCAATATTACGCAGGTACGCCCCGATTTGGGAATTATTTTCCATCATGCGCAAAACAAAGGTCTTTGCGTCTTCGCTTGAATCCTGAATTTGCTCCAATGTCAGATTTGTTTCCATCAGCATCTTTTTTCACCTTCTGCATTATAACCCCGGCTAAACACTTAAAACCCTTTTGAGCTGCTCAAACTGGTTTTGATGTTTTTTCGGCGATACTTCTCGTAATTTGCGGATGATTTGCAGTTTCCAGAGAATGGCCTGAAGTTTTTGCGCGTTCTCTATGTCAAGCAATTCCCAATCAGGATTGCCTTCCTTGAAAGACAACAAAAAAGCACGGTCAGAATCATTCAATATTCCAGGCAATGAGATAAAGAGTTTTTCTCGCGTTTCAAGATAATCCTCGTATGTGAAAGGAATTGCGCACATTCCCGAAAATTGGTTATCAAACGCTTCCCGCATGTCGTACCTGTTGGGTGAGAGTAGTTCGTGGATCGGTCTATTGTGGCTTATCAGGCATATGATAAAGCCGGATATTATCGGCTTGTTGAACCCATTTTCCAACAAAAGGGGGGCCATATCGAATAAATCTCGTGGATGTTGCCGGTCTAACGCGGCGCACATTTTACCTCCGTATAGTTCTTCGCTTGATATTACAGGCATTTCAACATATTGCTCTAACAATTCTTGAGCGCCTGGATGAATCGGCATTGTACGAAGCGGGAAAACGTGTCCCCTCATGGTAGTGTTTACCTCGATTTTGGCAGTCGCTTGCGGTGTGCGGCATGATAACTTATATTCAAGAGATGGAGGCCTATCTTTGGGGAAATTTATACTTGGCAAGCGTTTTGTCAAATCACTTTTTATGGTGTCCAATGAAGACGCAATAGCGCCGAGAGCTTCATTACGTTCAGTAAAATGCGGGTAACATAAGTCTATGTCTACAGATAAGCGCGGTAAGCCTCGCTCGAATAGGTTAATAGCGGTTCCTCCCTTCAACGCGAAAGTACCTTCTCTCGCCACAGATGGGAGAATCCTTAACACGAGGCGAAGCTGGCTCAAATATACTTCGTCGAACGGTATCACTCCCATAAGCTACTCAACTCCCTTGGAATTATCAAACTGTAATCTTCAATATAAACGCCGTTTTGAGCAAGGCTGCGTATACCTCTACCAAGGTCGATGTTTTTATCAAGATACCTCGCCCACGAATGCCCAGCTTTGTCGGCGAAAAGCGAAAAGACACGCTTAACCTTGATGGAACCACAGAGGCTTAACAGTTCATTCAGTATTTGAGGCCGCAATGTCGTCAGGTTTTCCATAAGATGATATGCTTCGATGTATCCCACTTTTTTGGGTGTAAGATACAGGGTTTCAAGCATGGCGCGTTCCGGGGAGGATACACGTAGCGTAAATGTTTTGTGCGGAATGTCTGATAAGCCAAGCGCGTCGTTAGGCAAAAAGCTGGTGTAAGATAATTTGAGGTTTTTACAGCATGGAGTTCGCGAAACCCACATCGGCAAATCGCGCTTTCGGCTTGAGAACAGGAAAATATCGTCCTCACCTGCCGTGCGTAAAAAATGTGAGTAGCCTGCTAAAGTCAGAGCAGTTCTAGCGCCGACATGGATGGGCATATCCAGTTGTGCTTGAAGCCCATGTACGATACCCTGCCAGTCTAATTCGTCACCGGGCCAAATATAAGCGCCATGGCCGACATTTTCGAGCCATCCGCTTCGCGCGTAATATTGTTGCAGGTTTCGCGAAATACCAGACTTGGCGAGGTATGCCGAAAGTAGAGGAGTGCCAGGTATCCTCATTCGAGTTAGCAATTTCAATTTTTGGTCTATATTATTAGCCATGTTGTTATTTTACTACAATATATGAAATATGCTAGATTTCGTCTTTACCATCGACACAAAGAAAAGCCACAGAGTTAACCGAGAATACCCGCTACAAGAACAGAATCGCTCTGTTCAGTCTACCAAATATCCCTCTGTTCGATTTTTCCGGCTGCGTAGAGCATCATAAGACGCCTTATGATGACGGCGGTTGTTGAGCCCCATTCCTCGGCGCTACGCGCGAAAGCGTCATACTGCTTCGGTTCTAACGTGCTGCGCATCCGCCTTTTCTTGACTTTATCCCGTGTACCTGCAAGCGGCAGCTCGTTATACTGCTTAAACAGCTCGAACCACGACAGCTTCTCGTCCAGAAAATATC
>JAITWQ010000099.1 GCA_031285215.1 Syntrophobacterales bacterium
CGTGAGAAAAAGGGAAAAGGAAAGGCAGGAGAAATGAAAGTTACGGTAAAAAAGGGGCGTGCGGCGGCCGGCGGCGATGAGGCTATGGTTTTTTTCTGCTGCGCCGATCTTCAGGGGATATTTGCGGAGATGGAAGCCTTTGCCGGAGCAGGGATACAAAAAATTATCGAAACTGGTGATGTGACAGGCAAAAACAGGGAACTGCATGTTCTCTATCTTTCTGATGGTTCGCTGCGGCGCGCTATTCTCGTCGGGCTGGGCAGGAAAGAAGATGTAAACCCGGAGAGGATACGGGAAGGGGCGGCTTTGGGCGCTCGTAAGGCAGAGTCGCTGAAACTGCGGCGTATTTCCTTTTGGCTTGACGGTCAGGCTGTGGACGGCCTTTCTGCCGCCGACACGGCAGCGGCTGTTGTAGAAGGGGTAATGCTGGGAACATATAAATTCCGTTCCTTCAAGACCAAAGATGATGAAGAAACAACTGATCTGGCGGAGCTGAATCTGTGGTTCCAGGAGCGCACGCCCATAGAGGCGGTGAAGAAGGCGGCACAGGAAGCGGAAATCATCAGCAGAGCCGTCTGGTTTGCGCGAGATCTTATTTCCGCGCCTCCCAATGCCATGACGCCGCGGCACATGGCAAAACAGGCTTTGGATGCCGGAAAGAAAAGAAAAACGGTCAAGGTAACCGTTCTTGACGAGAAAAAGATGAAAACCCTGAAGATGAACGGTATTTTGGGCGTCGCCCAGGGCAGCCGGGAAGAGGCGCAATTCATCATCATGGAGTATAAAGGGACGGGGAGAAAAAAAGGGGAAAAACCCATTGTCCTGGTGGGCAAGGGATTGACCTTCGACACGGGAGGAATTTCTCTGAAGCCGGCAGAAAATATGGAAGAGATGAAATCGGATATGGCCGGCGGGGCTGCGGTTATGGGAACGATTATTGCCGCCGCCGATCTTCGTCTCCCCCTGCACATCATTGGCCTGATACCGGCGACGGAGAATATGCCCGGCGGTCAGGCCTATAAACCCGGTGATGTTCTCCATACCATGTCCGGGCAGACGGTCGAAGTAATTTCCACGGATGCCGAGGGGCGGCTCATTCTGGCCGATGCCCTTTGGTATGCCCGCCGCTATGATCCTGCGGCGATGATTGATGCGGCTACTTTGACGGGAGCCTGTATTATCGCCCTGGGAGACCTGGTCATGGGGATGATGGGAACGGATGATAAAGTAAAGGCGCTGTTGAAAGCCGCAGCGGAAAGAACGGGAGAAAAACTCTGGGAGCTGCCCCTTTGGGAGGAATACGGGGAGGCGCTGAAAAGCGATGTGGCGGACATGAAAAACGCCGGCGGGCGTCCCGGCGGCGCCATTACGGCGGGGTTCTTTCTGAGCAGGTTTACGACGGATTATCCCTGGGTTCATCTGGATATTGCCGGTCCCGCGTGGACGAAAAAGGACAGGCCCTGTATCCCCAAAGGGGCTTCCGGCACAGGCGTCCGCCTGCTCGTTGACGCCTTGAAACACTGGACAGAAAACGAACAGAAACCTCATGAATGACGGAATACTCCTCCATGTTATTAAAGAAACAAAAGTTTTTGACTTTTATAAATAAACATCTGGCGGAGTTCGCGCCGATTGACAGCGCAAAAATATTGGCATTGGTATCGGCCGGTTATATTCGGCGATAAAGATATGCTGGAAGATATAAAAACAAACATTAAAAATGAAATGGTTGAATGTTATTGGGGGCTTTTTTGCTTGCTTATTGTTATTGCAGGATACCTTGATTTCTATGAATCCGATATTACTGCAATTTGGTTTCTTACCGGTTTTATTTTCTGTTTATTACAATTATTACAATATAAATTCCGTGGTATCAAATGGTGTATTACAATACATATATTGCTGACAGTCGCATATGCTTGCCTTGCGAAAATAGCTGGTCGTTTATACCCTTAAAATATAACAAAAATTCCTTTAACGGTTAAATATTAACGATATGAAATGGATAAAAATAATATGGGGAGCCTTTTGTTTATTCTTTTTTATCGTGATGTGTGATGATGTTTATGACGCTTTCAATTATCCTGAAAAATATTATTTCGGGTCAGAAGCGATGGGCTGGTTGTATAAAACACAGGAATCATACCTTATCTTCGGTATTATTTTTGCAATCTGGTTTATTGCAGGTTTTATTTTTTGCTTATTACAACATAAATATCGAAATCTCAAATGGTGTATCGCAATACATTTATTGTTAACAGCCGCATATATTTTTTGGGTGAAATATTTTATGATATATTGCTGACAGTCGCATATGCTTGGCTTGCGAAAATGGCTGGTCATTTATACTTTTAAAGTGCAAATTGGTTGATTGTTCAGGGCGGAACTGATCAAAAATTTTGATCGGTTCCAAGCGTTAAAACATTCGGCGGTTCCGCCATCAGCCTTCACCGAAAAGGGGCTGTACATGCTTGCCATGCCCCGGGCGTCAAAAACGAGCGCGGCGAGATTCGCCGTTGCCGACGCCGCACATAAGCCAGGCGGTTGTTTTGTATGCTAAGCCACTAAAACTCGTAGCGAGTTTGCAGCGATCCCGTCACGCCTTCACGCTTTCCCACATAACCCTGCACGCCCAAGTCAAACGACAGGGGCAAATCTTTGGAAGGCTTGAGCGTAAGCCCAAGTTCGCCGATGCCCGTGCCGCCGCGCAGCGAAGGCGCGTCGATGGCGTAGCCGTAGGTCGTGGC
>JAITWQ010000203.1 GCA_031285215.1 Syntrophobacterales bacterium
GGAATGGGATGACCAAAGAAGCGCATGGCAACATCGGCGCATGTCAGGCACATCATGGACATGATCGCCAAAGCCGCCACATAAGACATATTTTTGGTTAAAACCCGGATCAGTTTTTCCAGCGTTGCCATGGGTCAGCACCTAAAAAAATTACAAAGGCTCTTCCAACCCTTTCGCAGGCGAGGGAGGCGGGTTTACCGTGTATTTTTTTATCAGCCTGTCAATTTCCTGTAACGCTTCCTGACCGGATGGACCTTTATTTTCGGCGAATTCCATAATGACCGGCTGCACGGCCTTTTTCCAGCGCAGTCCTTCTTCGCTCGTCAGGGGAAATATTTTGTTTCCCTGGCTCAGGCTGAATTCCCTTCCGTCTTTATCCAGATCGTCCCATATTTTTCCGTGGTGACCGATCCATTCGCTGTTTACTTCTTCAATGACGGCCTGAATATCGGGAGGCAGGGAAAGCCATTTTTTCTTGTTCATGACAACAAACATGGCCGTTGTGTAACCGATTTCCGCACAGTTCGTCGTGCTTTTAATCACCTCCGCCTGTTTCCATCCTTTGAGGACTTCGATGGGGCCGATGGTACCGTCAACAATGCCTTTTTGCAGGGATTCGTAGGTCATTCCCTGGGGCATGGCGACGGGAACAGCTCCCAGAGATGAGGCAACGCTGGCCGTTAAACCTGTGGAGCGTATTTTCATGCCCTTTAAGTCTTCCAGAGAACGAACTTCCTTTTTCGTATGTAAAAGCCCCGGCCCGTGGGCGTGGAGGTAAAGGACTTTAACGGCATCCAGCTCCTTGGGCTGGAATTTCTGATAAATATCGTTTGCCACCTGCGTGGCTATTTGCCCGTTGGGGTATCCCACGGGAAGATCAAGAACTTCCATGAAGGGAAAACGTCCGCGGTTGTAGGAAAAACAGGACATGCCAATATCGGAAATTCCTTTCACCACTCCGTCATAGCATTGATCAGCGGGAGTCAGGCTGCCGGCGGAATAAATCGTGATGCGCAGCCGCCCTTCCGTCCTTTTCTCAATCTCTTTGGCCCAGGCAATGCCCGCTTTCGCCTGACCATGGGTTGCCGGGAAGAATATGCTGTATGTTAATTTGTAGGTATCAGATTCCGTATTTTGTTCGCGGCTGCACGACCACAGGCATGACGCGGCGATCAGCAGTCCTGCCAGCAAAAGAAACATCCTGGTGCTTTTCATAAAAGTTCTCCTCAAAATGTAAAAAAAATAAAAATACACGTACTAAAGACGCAGAGAAAAAGAAGAAGGGAGTAGCCTGCTTATCACCGCGGGGAGACAAGCAGGCTGATATACAGATAGACGGTCCCGGAAAGAGGGCTGTAAGAATGATCGGTGTTTATTATACGTTCCATTTAGTTATTTAGTGGAGTCTAACTTTGAGATCTGATCGAGGTTCCCAGAAAATGGTTTGTATTGCTTGGAAAAATTGTCGTACGCGCTGGAAAATTGATCATATTGTTTGGAAAAATTGTCGTACGCGCTGGAAAACCGGGCGAATGTTTTAGAAAAATTGTCGTAGGCTACACTTGAAAAGTTGTCGTACGCCGATTTTGAAAAATTATCGTATGCCGATTTTACTGCTCTGTCGTTGATTACTCTTGAAAAATTGTCGTACGCGCTGAAAAACAGGTCACACGCATTGGAAAACTGATCATATGCTTTTTTATTGCTGACTTCTGCCTTGATTTCGTTTGGGGTAAGCTTCTTTTCTGCCATTTTATAATCACCTCACTTGTAATAAATGCGAAAAACCAAAACGGTTATTTCATTAACATTTTATATCAA
The DNA here is from genome assembly GCA_031285215.1 of Syntrophobacterales bacterium. Lineage (GTDB taxonomy): Bacteria > Desulfobacterota > Syntrophia > Syntrophales > JAAYKM01 > JAAYKM01. The sequence goes on from JAITWQ010000203.1 coordinate 1,822, forward strand.
AGCAATAAGCATTATGAGAAACACAAAGCTCCGTAATTGAGTGGCTGGACAGATATGTTATTTTATTTCCCGTGTCAAGAGATATTTGGGGTACTGGTATTTAATGTTTCTTTCCGTTTTTCCGGTTCTCCCGGTATTGAGCCGGGAAAACATCCTTTTATTTCACATCATAAGATTTTATTTCATCCATCGTTTTAGGAACAGGATATTTATTGTGTAATTTGAGTGCATTTTCAGGCGACGGCGTAATTCCTTCACTGCTGAATACCTGCCATACCCAATCACTGGGAACCGGATTGGCCGCTACTTGCGCTGCGAAAAAAGCGCGGGCGGCATTAACGTATCCCAGGCGTTCGGATTTTTTCGCAAGTAAGAAGTAATAAAATCCTTTGTCTTTACTGTCCCACGACTGCATCTGCTCCATAAAAGGCAGCAGGTAATCTATACCATCGCCGTCGCCAAGCTGGTTTTGCGCTTTGGAAAGAATAACTGACGGGCTTTCTTTAACAATTCCGCCTAATTTTTCAACCGTTTTTGCAATTGCGTCCACCGGTGACATGGCAAACGGGGGATGCTCCAGAAAATTTTGCAGCGCAGGCAGCACATCGGCATTGCCAATGCCGGCAAGCTGCCGTGCCGCTTCGTTTTGAACATAAGAAAACCACTCCCATATATTGCTGTCTTGCTGCAACAGGCGCATCATAAGCTCTGCCGCTTCTTTGCGCGGCAGCATGGCCGCAGTTTTTATAGCCCAAACGCTGCCGTACCACCAGCTGTGGGAAATGCTCTCTCCGCGCCCGGACGCACATTGCATTAAAAGTTCATCAAACACAACGACACTTTTCGTACCACCCATAACGAGCAAATCAAGCTCCTTTTGAATGGGTTCTTTCCAAAGTGTATCATCGGGATCGAACACCATACTTGAAAATGGATTGTTAAATACCGCCCGTGCCGCATTTACAAGCTGTATGCGCTGAATTGGCTGAGATTGCGCCGCCTCTTCTATTTCGGCAGGTTCTGGCGGCAGTGAACTTTTAATTTTTTGTGCTTTTTCCCGCGAAAGAAATGTACCTGCCAGAACAATATAGGCAACAGGCAAAAGAATCGGCATCGCAGGATGAACGATCATAGAGAGATAAACATGCCACAACAGATATATACCCGAAAATATAATGGCCGCAGCAGCCGCATTGCGGATAAGGCTTCTGTTTTGCCCTGAGAAAAGGACGGCAGCGGCGAACATGGCAGCCGACAAAAGGCAGAAGCCGTTGACAAGTGAACCGGGAACAAATTGCCATCCCAAACGCTCTGCATGGGTAATGTTGATACCGAAGAAATAAGCAGATACTGCAAGTGATACGGATACGGATGAAAGTATTGTAATAAACGCGTATTTACCTTTTTTCCGCATTTTGAAAATTGATTTTTCTTTCCACAGAAAAAAACCTGCTACCGGCAGCAAGGCAGCGCAGACAAGATGTATTATCTCGCCAAATGCAATGGGGCGTCCATGCG
>JAITWQ010000231.1 GCA_031285215.1 Syntrophobacterales bacterium
CGCCAAATTCAGCGGAACAGAGGAAATTATACCATTCTCGTGTGGAAAATGCCTTGTCATATATGCAACGATTTTTCTCGGATAAAGGCGACGTCCCCTGTCGGCGAGTGTCTGTTTTGCAACGGTGCGAATATCTGACGCAACTTCCGCCGCCCCTCGTTAAGAAACGGGGAGGTTTCCACACCAAGTCCCGCCGGGCGGTCGCCCGCAGCAACCTTCCAAACCACATTGGTTCGTTCTCATTTACCGGCAAGGAAGCGCTGATATTCTTCCGGCGTATCTATATCAACCAATACTCCTTCATGTTTAACGCGGACCAGTCCCAGTCTATGGGGCGAAACGGCGGAAATAATATTACGCCCGCCTTCGTCGCCTTTTATTTTTAACAATTCCGGCCATATGCGCCGGTCAAAAAGGGTGGGGTTGCCCCTTTTTCCATTATGTACGGGAGCTGTAATGATAGGAAGATGGCGAAGATGGTATTGAATCAGCTCCTGATAAACGTCCGGCGTAATGAACGGCTGATCGGCGAGGGCAAAAAAGACGGCCTGATTTTGCGGCTGAATATTGAGCAATCCCTGTTTCACCGAACTTGATAATCCCTCCTGAATATTGGTGTTGACGACGCTGCGGAAATGGGAAGGAAGGTAGCGGCGGTCAGGCAAATTTTGTTCGCTGAATACCACGACGACATCATGGATACCGGCCTTTTCTATTGCCGCGACAGCGCGTTCGAAAATGGTTTTCCCGCCCATGTCGAGATTAAGTTTGGGTTTGCCCATGCGCTCCCCTTTTCCTGCGGCCAGCAGTACAGCGGATATTCCGAACCCATGATTTTTCTCCTCCAGCCCGTAAACAAATTTGACCGGATGCTCGTCGGCAAGAGATGTGAAAAGGGCGTACGGCCCCACGGGAGGCAGGGCTTGGGCGACACCGGTTATTATGCTTTCATCGGCGATGGCGTCCGCTTTGTTGAAAAGGGGAACAATGGTTGCCTGGGGCGAGTGTGATTTCCCCAGCTCAATCATATGGCGGTACATGGCCGCCAAAACGGAAATTTCCAGCGTGGTTCCCGGTTCGCATCCCGTAACGCGGCAAAAAAGATCGGGGCGGTGGACATTTTCCTCCGTCACCGGAGAACCAATGACGTCCAGGCCGAGGATGGGTACTAATACACATGAGTTAACGGGAAAAACAGGTTCATAATGGGCGTAACCTTTGATTGATTTACGGGCGGCGCCATCGGCTTCGACAAGAATATAATCCGCTGTTCCTTCCTTTAAGAGAAAGTCAGGCCAGTGAGAAGGTATGCCGGCCAGTTTTCCGTCAGAAGCGAGGGATAAGCCCAAAGAAACCATGTGGTTTTCTTGCAGGTGCAACCGCAGTTCTTCCGTCACGGCCTGAATATCGTGACCGATGATGCAGGGAATAAGGGATGGCCGGCGGATTTTGGTGGTGGTGGTTTGAATGACTTTATGGCCGCGAAGGGCAAGGTCTTTAGCCAGAACATGCATAAATGATGTCTTTCCGCCCGCGCCATAGATGGCCACGATTCCCTTTGGCGGAAGGGAAAGGCAGGAAAGAAGGGATAGCGATGCCGGCGAAAGCATTACTTAAGGAATTTTTCCCATGGCGCACACGGGATAAACGCAATCTATACAGTTCCGGCAAAGACCGCCGTGTCCTAATTGAGAAATATCGCGGGACGTTATTTTTTCACCTGCCAAAATTCTGGGCAGCAGGAGGTCTAAAATAGTGGTGTTCGCATACATGGCGCAGCCGGGAACGCCAATGATGGGGACATTGTCTTTATAGGCCATGAGAAACATTGCCCCCGGCATGACGGGCGCGCCATAGCGGATAATTTTTGCCCCTGCCATGCGAATACCCGATGGGGTGACGTCGTCGGGATCAACGGACATGCCGCCCGTTACCAAAACCAGCTCACATCTTTTTGCCAGCTGGATCTGAATGGCCTGAGAAATTTTGCGGCGGTCATCGGTAACGTAAAGAAAATCCGGCTTATCAAGCTGAAATGCTTCTGCTTTTTGCTGGAGAACAGGGGCGAATTCGTCGTTAATTTTACCTTCGCAGATTTCCCGCCCCGTAATGACCGCGCCGATTTTAAGTTTTTTAAACGGCAAAACCGTAATGACGGGAAAGGCGCTTTTTGCAATATTTTCTACGCGGGAAACATATTTTTCCCTGATTGCCAGGGGAACGACTTTTGCTCCGGCGATTTTTGCCCCTTCTTTGACCGGCGTCAGCGTAGGGAGTGTGGCAATGGCAATGTGAGGAATACGGTTAATTTTTAACAGGGCTTGCGTATTGATTTTTAAAAGGCCGTCTTTCGGGGCGAACAATTCAAATTTTCCTTCGGAAGGTCCTTTTTGCAGCAGTTCATTGTCTGTCAAAGCCAGGGCAAGCCGCAGACCGGCGTCTTCTTCATGGAGTTCGTCCTGCCCCAGTTCAATCAGGGCAATGTGGTGTTTTCCCATGCTTAAAAGGATGGGAATGTCTTCCTCCCGAATGATATGTCCTTTCCGAAAGCGGGGGCCTTTGTATTGCCCTCTCAAAATTTGGGTCATATCATGACAAAGCATTTTCCCTGCGGCCTGTTCCGTATTCAGGATTTGTTTCTTCATCGTTCTTTGCCTCCATAACGGGATATCATAGTGATGAATATCCGTCGCCACAAAGAAATGCAAGAGTTGTTTATCATCGGACGGCCTGTTCCCTACCGCGTTACAAACGTTCTGCCCATTGGGCCCTCGTTAGGAAACGAGGGGCAGCAATCTCAAGTACGGGAAAGCAAGAGTTTTTCCCAAGGTGTTTGTGTATTGCCGTCATTACGGGCCGCATCTGCCAACAGGCAGACCTGACCCGTAATCTCCTGAGAAGAAAGAGATTCTGAAACATGACAGTTGTTTCATGGCAACATGCCAGCACCAGCGGTCAGTTGTGCCGAGTAAATTCCCTAACTGCCGTTATTCATTATAATATTTCCTTCATCAGATAAATCAACGCGGATAGAATCGCCTTCCTGAAAGGTGTTATCCAGTATTTTCAGGGCTAGCGGGTCAAGAAGGGTCTTCTGCAGCGCCCTTTTTAACGGTCTGGCGCCATATGCGGGGCTGTATCCATGCTGGGCAATCGCATATATGGCCTTCTCCGTTATATCAAGGGTCAGTTTTTTCTCTTCTAACCGCTTTTGGATCAGGGCGATCTGAATCTGAATGATGTGATCCATGTCCGCCATATCCAAGGGACGGAAAATAATAATATCATCAATGCGGTTAAGAAATTCCGGACGGAAAGTTGCCTTCAGTACATCCATGGCCCCCTGGCGCTTCTCTTCTTCCGTCAAACTCATATCCTGAATCCATTGTCCTCCCACATTGGACGTCATGATAACTATCGTATTCTTAAAATCAACGGTCCGGCCATGACCGTCTGTCAGGCGGCCATCATCAAGGATTTGCAGAAGAATATTGAAGACATCCCCGTGGGCCTTTTCAATTTCATCAAAAAGGACAACCGCGTATGGACGCCTTCGTACCGCTTCCGTAAGATACCCGCCTTCGTCGTATCCCACATAGCCCGGAGGCGCTCCGATCAGGCGGGATACGGAATGTTTTTCCATGTATTCCGACATGTCCATACGGATCATGGCCTGTTCATTATCGAACATGAATTCCGCCAAAGCGCGGGCCAATTCTGTCTTACCAACTCCCGTAGGACCAAGAAAAATAAAGGATCCAATGGGCCGATTTGGATCTTGAAGGCCGGAACGGGCTCTTCGTAAAGCGCTGGAAACAGCGGAGATTCCCTCATCCTGTCCAATCACACGCATTTTAAGCCGTTCTTCCATATGAATAAGCTTATTCACATCACTCTCCAGCATCCTGGCCACGGGAATATTGGTCCAGTTAGCCACGACTTCGGCAATATCTTCCGCGTCCACTTCTTCCTTCAACATGGCACTGTCCTTTTGCAGCTTCGCCAATGCCTGTTGTTCCGCTTCCAAGGCGCGATTCAGTTCAACCATTTTCCCATAACGGATTTCCGCCGCCCGTGCCAGATCACCATCGCGTTGGGCACTTAAATCGGCAGCCTTACAATCTTCAATTTGGCTTTTTACCTCCTGAATTTTTTTGATAATATCTTTCTCCGCCGTCCAACTACGTTTTTTGCTTTCCATGGTTTCACGAAGCTCGGATAATTCCTGTTCTATCTTGCTCCTGCGTTCTCCGGAAATCGCATCGGCTTCATTTTTCAGCGATTGCCATTCTATCTCCAGCTGAATGATTTTACGGTCAACAACGTCAATCTCCGCCGGCATACTGTCCAATTCAATCCGTAATCGAGAGGCGGCCTCGTCAATTAAATCCACGGCCTTATCCGGCAGAAACCGGTCGCTGATATAACGATTAGAAAGTGTGGCCGCAGAAATGATCGCCGCATCCTTAATACGAACCCCGTGATGAACCTCATATCGTTCTTTAAGTCCCCGCAGAATGGCAATCGTATCCTCTACGGACGGTTCTTTGACCAAAACAGGCTGAAATCTCCGCTCCAAAGCTGGATCTTTTTCAATATATTTACGGTATTCGTTCAGGGTTGTCGCTCCGATACAACGTAATTCTCCCCGGGCCAGAGCAGGTTTTAACATATTTGACATATCAACTGAGCCTTCTGAAGCTCCGGCACCGACAACGATATGAATTTCATCTATGAAAAGAATAATTTCTCCTTCTGCCCGTGTTACTTCTTTGAGAACAGCCTTGAGGCGCTCTTCAAACTCCCCTCTGTATTTTGCGCCTGCAAGCAGAGCGCCAATATCCAATCCGATGACTCGTTTATCTTTCAAGCTTTCCGGGATATCACCATTGATGATCCGCTGAGCTAACCCTTCCACGATGGCGGTTTTTCCGACTCCCGGTTCGCCGATCAGGATGGGATTATTTTTGGTGCGGCGAGACAAAACCTGCATAATCCTGCGAACTTCCTCATCGCGGCCAATTACGGGATCAAAAGAACCTTTTTTCGCCAGTTCATTAAAATCTTTTGCATAGCGCTTCAAGGCCTCGTACTTTTCTTCGGGATTGGGATCTGTGATTCGCTGATCCCCACGGATATCCAAAAGGACTTTGAATATCTTGTCCTTCGTCACGCCATAGGCATGCAGAGTCGCAACACCTTCCTTTTCGTCGGACATGGCAATAAACACATGCTCAACACTGACATATTCGTCCTTCATGCGAGCAGCTTCAATGGTGGCCTGATCCAAAATCCTGTTCAGGCGAGAACTGAGATAAATCGCTCCCGTACCTGCGCCCGATACTCTGGGCATATTCTCCAGAAATTTTCTCAGGTCATCCTCAATGATAGCGGAGTCTATTCCTATTTTTACAAGGATGCTCTTCGCCATACTTTCTTCCTGCCGCAGGAGGCTAAGAAGAAGATGTTCCGCCTCCAGCCCCTGATGTCCATAAGATGCGGCAATTCCCTGGGCTTCCTGAAGTCCTTCCTGAAGTTTCAATGTAAATTTATCGAAACGCATATACCTCCCTTTCCCTGACTTCTGCGATTTAAACGCTTGTGAACACAGCTTATATCCGTGGAAATAAACCTCATTACCAATGAAATTCTTTTACTTTACAATGTTATATGTTACGGGGAGAAGCTAATCATTTCCCCTGAAAATGTCAATCCGCTCAAGGGGAAACACGGGAAGCAGATGCACAGCCGCACCTGAAAAGAATAATACCAATCAAGTAAAAAAAGTTGACTAATGCGGAGAATTCGTTATCAATTCTTGCGAGGAAGATTACATATTGGAGGAGTGCTTTGAAGTTACCTGCCCTGACAGATACACTTGAAATGTACATGGCAGAGATCAATCGTGTTCCCCTCCTCTCCGCAGAGGAGGAATTTGATCTTGCCGTCAAACTTAAAAAATACAAGAACCTCAAGGATGCCGAAAAGCTGGTCGTTGCTAACCTGAGATTTGTCGTCAAGATTGCCTACGAATACAAAAGCTATAATGTAAAATTGGCCGACCTGATTCAGGAAGGGAATATCGGTCTCATGCATGCCGTGAAAAAATTCGATCCCCATAAGGGTTATCGCCTCATTTCGTATGCCGTGTGGTGGATCAGAGCCTATATTCAGAACTATATTATCCGCTCTTGGAGCATGGTCAAAATCGGGACAACGCAAGCCCAGCGGAAGTTGTTCTTTAAGCTGAATAAGGCGCGAAAAGAGCTTGAAGCTCTCTCCGAAAAGAATCCCGAGTTCAAAGAAATCGCGGAAACGTTGAATGTTAAAACAATTGACGTGGAGGAGATGGATCTGCGCCTGACTAATCGGGATGTGTCCTTGAACACTTCCCTGAATGACGAGAGTGACGCCACTTATCTGGATTTTCTGACCTATCAGGGAAATGATCAGGAAACGGACCTCATCAAAAAAGAGGAAATGGAGATCGTTCAGAAGCACATCTCCGGCGCCATGGAAAAACTCAATGAAAAGGAGGCCTTCATCGTCAAAAACAGAATTATGGCCGACGAGCCGCTAACCCTGCAGGAAGTAGGTGATCATTACCGGATCACCAGGGAACGGGCGCGGCAAATTGAAAAGCAGGCCATCAAAAAGCTGCAACTGGCGTTGCCTTACTCTCAGGACGAAAAGCTCTTACTCGGCTGAGCGGCTATCGCCGCGGGCCAAATTTTCAAAGCAGGTATATTTTTCAAGAAAGGCGAGTTTAACGGTACCGGTGGGACCATTCCGCTGTTTGCCGATAATGATTTCTGCGATTCCCTTTTCCGGATTATCGTCGGCTTTATTATATACCTCGTCCCGATAGATGAAGGCGATGACATCCGCATCCTGCTCAATGGCTCCCGATTCGCGGAGATCGGCCATCTGGGGGCGCCTGTTGGTTCTGTCCTCAACCTTACGGTTCAACTGGGACAGGGCGATAACGGGGACATTCAGTTCTTTGGCCAGTGCTTTCAGGGAGCGGCTGATTTCGGAGATTTCCTGTTCCCTCGATTCTTTATAGGAACTGCCCCGCATGAGCTGCAAATAATCCAGGATCACAAGTTCTAATCCCGCATCGGCCTTTAATCGCCGCGCCTTGGCCTTCATTTCCAAAACGGTGATAGCGGGAGAATCATCAATATAGATGGATGCTTCCGACAAATCACTGGATGCTTTTACCAGTTTTTTCCAGTCCGTCTCGCCAAGAAATCCCTTCCGCAACCGCTGTGAATCCACTTTGGCCTCGGAAGAAAGCATACGAAAAACAAGCTGTTCCTTGGCCATTTCCAAAGAAAAGACCGCCACGGAAACCCCGGAATTCAAGGCGGCATTCTGGGCAATGTTCAGGGCAAAGGCCGTTTTGCCCATGCTGGGACGGCCGGCGATGATGATTAAATCGGAACGCTGTAACCCTGACGTAATTTCATCAAGTTTGTCAAAGCCCGTTGGTACGCCTGTAATCAGATCTTGCCGCTCGGAAAGCCGTTCCAGTTCGCGGAAATTATCTTTGACAATATCCTTGATTTTATGAAAGGAGGGGCGAATTTTGTTTTCTGAAATTTCAAAGATGGCGTGTTCCGCCTCGTCAAGGACGGAGTCAATGTCCATGCCCGCGCTATAGGTTTTTTGCAGGATTTCTGTCGCCGTGGTGATAAGGCCGCGGAGAATCGCCTTCTCTTTGACAATGCGGGCATAGTAGGCAATATTGGCCGCCGATGTCACATTTTCAACAAGGAGGGAAAGATAGGCCATGCCTCCCACCAAATCCAATGTTTGACGGTCTTTGAGATTGCTGCTCAGGGTGATGATGTCGCATGGCTCTCCCCGGTCGGACAAATCAACAATGGCATCGAAAATTTTTCGATGGCTTTCGCTGTAAAAATCGGAACGGGTCAGAACTTCAAGGACGACATTCAAAGATTGATTGTCAAGCAGAATCCCTCCCAAAATGGACTGTTCGGCTTCCATATGATGGGGAGGAACTTTATAAACAGAGGCTTCAGTATCTGTATTCGCCGGCATATACGCAAACACTTGGAATAGAAAGGGTCGGCATGCCTCACAAGCCGGCGATGCGACAAAATTCAGAAAAATGAACTGCCCCGCCGCAGACAGCGGGGCATTAACAAGAAATTAAGATTTTTCCACGCGGCAAATTGCGGGGAATTTATCCAAAAAGATTAGCGATCCTTTGCGTGCAGCGGATCAAGCCTCAGCAACAACAATCACTTTGATATCTGTACTGACGCCCGCCGTCAGCTTGATTTTTACGGGATATTCCCCTGCTGCTTTAATCGGTTCGTCCAGGATAATGTTTTTCCGGTCAAGTATAATACCCTGTTCGGCCAAATTTTCTTCGATATCCTTAGGATTAACGGAACCAAATAATTTTCCCTGTTCTCCTCCGCGGCGCGCAATGTTGCATACGACAGAGGCCAGTTGAGAAGCCAATTCTTCCGCCTTTTTCTTTTCTTTTTCCATCTTCAAAAGGATTCGCTTCTTTTCCTGCTCAATCATTTTAATATTACGGCTATTAACTTCCACGGCAAGCCCCTGGGGTACGAGAAAATTCCGCCCGTATCCGACGGCTACATTAACAATCTCTCCCGCCTTACCAATCTTGCCGATATCTTCTTTTAGAATAACCTGCATCTGACTTAATCCTCCTGTACTTTTTGCACATATCTGCTCCGTAATTTTACCTGCCCGTAAATGCCCGGACGCGGCGAAAAGAGGAACAAAACTTCTGCTTCCCGTTGAAAAATATCAGCTGAATAAACATACGCCAGCTTTTACATTTTATACCGGCCAGGAAGCGCTGCCGGCAAACTATTTTTCATCCGAAACGGCAAAGGGCAAAAGAGCGATGGATCTGGCCCTTTTGATCGCAATGGTTATTTCCCGCTGATGTTTGGAGCAGGTTCCCGTAATTCTGCGGGGCATGATTTTACCCCGTTCCGTAAGGAAATCGTGCAAAGACAGGGGCTGCTTATAGTCTATTTTCAAACTTGAATCGGAGCAGAACCGGCAGAATTTCCTTCTGTGGAAAAATTTCTTCTGTGGACGGGACGATCCTTGAGGACGCGGATGACTGCTTGGTGGTCTCATTATTCTTCCTCCTTCAGACTGGCTTCAGAAGCCGGCCCTTCTGACGGGGCATCCTGCTCTGTTTCTTCTGCAATATTTGGGGGGGCCTGATCGTCGCTCTCTTTTTCTGCCGGCTGGTTCGCCGCCGCCTGTTCCGCTAGGATCTGTTCAATTTCCTCCGCCGTAATGACGTCTGCTTTCTTGACCGACAAAAATTTCAGCACTTTATCGTCTATCTTGAAATTACGTTCCAGTTCGTCAACGATGCTCGTTCCTCCCGCAAAATCAAAAAGAACATAATGTCCCATGTTCTGCTTTTTGATTTCATAGGCCAGTTTCCTCTGACCCCATCTGTCCACCTTGATGAGGGAACCCTTGAGTTCCGTTACCATGTTCTGGTAACGCTCAACGACCCCATCAATCTCGGTGTCGGGAATATTTGATAACACTACAAAAACAATTTCATACCTTCTCATTCGCTTTAACTACCTCCTTATGGCTTTAAAGCCCGATCTCTATGACCGAGCAAGGATACGAAACAGCAAGCGGATTTACTAATACAGAATCCCGAATAAAGCAAGATTTTTTGTCTTTAGATGCAGAAAGTTTACAAAATTTCGTTTTTTAAAGCGAGGACACTTGATACGAGGTCATAAACGTTGATTTTCTGCACTGTCTGACCGGCGAGCCTCGCTTTTGCCAAACAGCCTCGTTATCCGCTGACATTTAATTCCCATTGTATCCAAATTTTCGGCTTAAAAGTAATTCTTTCCACCAATTCTCTCTTGCGATAATTACATTATCATCGGTTGTAGATTTGTAAATATCTAAAATAGAATAACGAAAATTTTCCTTAATGTGGTTAATTGTTAGTTTTTTAAGTTCCACATTTCCGCCGTGTCCTGTTTTCTTATAACTTTCCCAACGACCTAATAGCATAGTTTCTCCATAGGCAGAACCTACATACATTTTACCATTAGAAGTGTCGGAAATTAAGTAAATTCCTTTTTGATTTTGTAATGCAGTTCTCCAATTTTCTTTTTCAATAACTCTTGAAAGTTCTTTCCACGAAATATTTACTTTGTCATAGCCCGGAAAAACATCATTATCAAATAGGTCTGGAAGTATTTGGGCAATCTCACAATCTCCAATTACAGATTCAGCATTACGAATCATATTTTGTGATTTATTTTTGAACTTTACAATCAAGCGTCCGAAATATTTTTCATATTCATAAAGTGTTTCGTATTCATAACCGACACCATTGAAAATATTCAGGTCTTTGACTATTTTTCCGATATGAAACAACAACCAAAAATCCTCGTTTCTATTGACCTTGATAAAACCAATTGAAATTTGTCCCTCTTTGAAGGATTTGTTTTTGTTGTAATTCCAGTATTGTCCATTAAGCATAGTCTTTACGTTGCCAGACTTATAATATTCAATTGGATTCCAAATTCCTTCAAATTGCAAATTGAATCTGATTTTCACATTGTCAAAACTCTCGAACTTCAAAATGTCGGTCAATTTAATTTCATCCATATTTGCAAAGTTTTCCTGCTTTCACGTGATCATTGCGGCTGGCGTCAAATATAGCGGAACCAATAATTTTCAATAAAGCGAAAATTTTCCTGTACCGCTTCTTTGCCCGCAAGAATTTCACCATGCCCGCTTAGGAGGATTTCCACATCGAGCTTCCTGAGCCTCCGAATACTTTCTTTCAACTGCGCTCCGTTCCCTTGGGGAAGGTCAACACGCCCGATTCCCTGATTAAAAATCACATCTCCCGTAAAAAGAACTTTATGCTCCGGCCAGTAAAGACAAACGGAACCAGGGGAATGACCGGGAGTGTGATAAACCTCCAAAGTCACATCTCCTAATGGGAGAGGTCCTTCCTCCAGAAATAAATCAGGCGGGGGAAGATTATAATTACTGCCTGCCCATTGTTGGATAAATTGCCACTCTTCCCGGCTCATGGCCATGGATGACGGATGCTGAAGGCGAAAAGCAGCCTCCAGATGATCGGGATGGCCATGGGTAATCAGGACATAGTCAAGCTGGGACGGCAAAATGTTCAGTTCGCCAAGTTTATCCGCAACATGGGAAAATAAGTGATCGTGTCCGGGATCAATAAGGATTTTTTTCTCCCGATTAATAAAATAAGTATTGCAGTTGTTCTCATGGAAACTCTGCCAGGTGAAGGCATAAAGACCGTCTAATACTTCCATCACATGTTCCTCCCGAAAAGATTAAAGTTTTCTCCTAAAATTCGATCTTCAAATTGAAATGAGGGCTGAGAAAACCGCCTAAAGCCTCAATATCTCCCGTTTGGTGTGCGCCCCGCAGCAAAACAGGCAGCATGGCATCCCAACCATGCGGATTCTCCGGTGTCTGATTGATCCTGTGCCGGCTGTGTTCTTTATCCTTAACATGGCGCGAAAGGGAAAGGGTCAGTCCCGGCAAGCGAATTTCATTCCAGCGATCCTCTGCCGCGCCTTCTATAATGGAATCGTCCGGGACGTAAATGATGCCTGGCCCATAGTTTATTTCCAAAGGGAGACTTGCTTTTTGCTTCTTTTCCAGAGCCATAACATCTGCCTGAAATATGGGATCAGGGGAGAAAAAACGGCCTGGCGTCTGGAAAGAAAGCTTCTCCCCGTTTACTGTACCCCATCCGGTAAAAAGTATCAGTCCGGCAGCGATACACAACCTGAGGAATCCCTTCATTACTTTCTCGCTTTTCCCGCAGTCTCCGGCGGGCCAATCTGTAGTATTCTGCCCACATGGAGGGGATCGCCCTGCTTCATATTATTCAATTTCAAAAGCGAAGCTATGGATACGCCGTGTTTTCGGGCGATATTGGAAAGATTATCTCCTTTTTTTACTTGATATGTTTTGTAAACGATCTTTTGTTTTTCGCCCGATTTTCCGGAAATTTGCCTGGGATTACCGGAATTGGAGGTGTTCTTCACGACCAACTCTTCTTTTTCAATTTTGAGACGCCGCCCCGCATACAAGGGATCTTTTATTTTCATGCCGTTACTGTCCAGGATACTCTGGACCGTAACGCCAAAACGTTCCGCAATTTTTGTGAGAGTATCACCCTTCACAACGATATAATAGAGAATTTTCTTTTCTTTTATACTCTCCGGAACTGCGGGTTTTGTTGTTTTGGCCTTGCCGGAAGGCCGATCTTCGTGAATATTTCCCCTCGTTTGGCCGGAGATAATTTTTAACCGCTTCCCCACATACAGCGGATCATCTTTGCGTAATTTGTTCTCCGCCAGAAGATCCTGGACGGTAACGCCAAAACGCTCTCCTATCTTTGTAAGGGTATCGCCCTTTTCAACAACATAATAGCGAGGCGTTGTATTTGCGCCTGTATTTTTCTGCGGCGTTTCCGGTGGTTTACCGGTCACGGGTTCTGAAACGCTTTTCCCTTCTGCTGGCAGCCCTTTTGTTTCTATTTTCAACTTTCGGCCCACATGTAACGGGGCGTTGACGTTCAAATCATTATCCCGCAAAAGTGTTTGCAGGGGAAGGCCAAAACGGGCCGCAATATTGGACAGAGTGTCGCCCTTCTCAACGGTGTAAGACAAAAAGAATCGTTCTTCCTCCCCATCCTGTCCAAAATCTGGCGGCAAGGAAGAAAAGAATTTGACTACGGCACGGGCAATGGCCGCCGCGAGTTTTTCTCTGAAAACAGGGTCGCGGAGCTTTTTCTCATCCCCTGCGTTGGATATGTACGCCGTTTCAACCAAAACGGATGGTATTTCCGGCATTTTCAAGACAAGAAAAGGCGCTTCCTGAACTTTTTTGAATTTCAGCTCGCCAACCTCTTCCAACTGGTCAAGGACTGTCGCGCCAAAATCTTTCGACAGGTTAATCGTATTGGTCTGATACATATTAAGCAGAATGGGGCTGCTTGGATTTGTCGTTTTAAGAAGAACAGGATTCTTCGCGTCTGCCGCTTTCTGAGACCCTCCCGCAATATCGGCCAGGTTCTCGCTTTGAGCAAGGAGCTTTGCCGCAACACTGCTGGCTTCACCCGTCGAGAGGGAGTAAACGGAGCTGCCCTTTGCTTCGCGATTTCTCGCGGCGTCGGTATGAATGCTTATAAACATATCCGCGCCATATTCGCGTGCAATACGAAGGCGTTTGTCGAAGGTGAGGTAGTAGTCGCCATCCCGCGTCAGGTATGTCTGAAAGAGGCCGTGACTGTCCAACAGTTTTTTTGTGCGCCGGCTGATATCTAAAACAATATCCTTTTCATAGGTGCCTCGTCCGCCAACCGCGCCTGGATCATCCCCGCCATGGCCCGGGTCCAAGATAATGACTTTTTTCTTTTTCGCCACCTTTGTCTGCTCGCGCAAACGAGACTCCTGTCGGCTTACTTCCGGCAGTTCGACATCAATGACAAGACGATCCGGTCTGTTTTGAAACGGCTTTAGATCAAAGACGTTGGCCTGAACATCCGTGTTACTCCTCATCTTGATCTGAATACGGATATCCCCCTCTGCCAGAGGGGTTATTGTAATGGTTTCAATGCCTGATTTGCGGAGTCTTGTTTCCCTGGGAATTGATTCCGCACACGTTGTCCCTTTGAGAAGAATGGTCAGAATATTATTTTGCCGGGTTGTCTCGTATAGCGGCGGTTCCGTCAGATCGAAGACAACGCGGGTGTTGTCGGGAGCCGTAAAATGACGCATATTCATCATCATGCTTCCCTGGGCAAAAACATGACCGGCAAAAAGGCAAGCAAATATACTTCCCAGAAACAGGATATAAATGATTCGTTTTTTCATTGTTGTGCTATTAACAAATCGTCCTTCCTGATGCAAGACAAGAGGTTTTAAAGATAAGAAAACATGCAAGAATGACGCCTTTAAAGACGCGCAATCCCTCATGGAGACCTGCCGCCTGTTTTCGCCCAGAAAAGCATTGAATATTTTTGCCGGCCATAGTATGAACCGCCCTATCAAGATAACTGTTTTCCCTTATTGTGGGCGATTAGCTCAGATGGATAGAGCGTTGGTCTCCGGAACCAAAGGCCCCGGGTTCGAATCCCGGATCGCCTACCATGAAAAGCCGAAACTCTTAAATACTTCCTTTTCTTTCTCCATATTCTGTCAGGAAACAGGCACCCCCTTTCTCTTTTTTCCATCAGTCAAAGAAATATCTTGACAAACATACGTTAGTTAATGACAATAAGCAAGGGTACATTCCGTTGAATGTTCCCTGTAAAAAAGTTGTTTTGTATCAGGGGTACGAGAATGTTATACAAATATTATCAGGAGGTCGGTATCAAACCGAAAGCGAAGTAGTTGTTTTTAATAATATTATGTTGTTAACCATAATTACCATGTTTCTGAATTTCTTGATAGAAAGGAGATACGGAATTGAACACGCAGGATGATGTAAAACAGATAAAATCGGTATGCTACATGTGCCAGGGAAATGATTCCGGTATTATTGGTTACGTGAAAGACAATGTTTTGTTGAGGGTGGAAGGGGATCCCGAATCACCTCCCTGCTATGGGAAGATTTGTGTCAAAAGCCAATCCTCTCCCTTTGTACCCATTAATCCGAACAGGGTACTAAAACCGATGATCAGGACTAATCCGGAAAAAGGCGTGGGGATAGATCCCAAATGGAAAGAGATCAGCTGGGAAGAGGCGTATGATATCATCATTCCTAAAATAAAGAAGATTCGGGAAGAAAATCCCCTTAAAATGGTCATTAACACCTTTGATTATCCTTCTCTTCATTTTGCCGGGCCTTTAATGCTTGGTTTTGGGGCGCAGTTTTACTTTGGCGGGGCAACCTGGTGCGGCTGGTATCATAATCCATGCTACCAGTATCATCTGAGTTTTTTCCGGGAAGCGGATTATGAACGGTGTAACTATCTTCTCCTCTGGGGTACTCAGTCAGGACACATCATTGACGCGCTGCCCGTTTCTTCCGCGAAAAAACTTGCAGATGCCAGAGAGCGCGGCTGTAAAGTGGTTGTCATTGATCCGATTTGCACTCCCTGTGCGGGACGCGCAGATGAATGGGTTCCCATTAAGCCCGGAACGGATGGCATGTTGGGGTTATGTTTCATAAATCTTCTTATCAATGACTATGGTCTTTACGATAAGGAATTCATTAAAACCAAAACAAATGGTCCTTATCTGGTCGGCGCCGACGAGTTGTATATCAGAGATCAGGAAACAAATAAGCCTCTGGTCTGGGATGAAGATAAAAATGAAGCCGTACATTTTGATCAGGCCTCTGGTAATCTTGCCCTTACGGGGAAATTTACCGTTAATGGTCAGGAATGTCACCCGTCTTTTGAACTTATCAGGAATCATGTAAAAAAATACACGGTTGAGAAAACAGCGGAAATTACGACAATTCCGGCAGAAACAATTCGCCGCATCGTTAAGGAATACGGTGAGGCGGCAAGAATCGGCAGCACCATTGTCATTGATGGGCAGGAATTGCCCTATCGTCCGGCAACGCTGCTTACAGGAAAAGGCACGGCAAATCATCGCCGCTCCATGCACACCATTTTTGCCATTGAGATGATCAATGTGCTGATCGGCGGCGTCAATGTTCCCGGCGGTGTTTTAGGCATCGGAACAAGCTACAAGAAACGCTGGAGCGTTACGGCAGACGAAGACGGCATTAATCTTTCGCCAAACAGCACGTACTGGCATTTCGGCGCGTTTGATTCCTATCCTGCCCGTCCTGTCAACCGTCCTTCAACCTATAATCTTTTTGAATTAACCCCATGTAATTCATTCAGTGATAATTTTTTCCCCATTGCTCTGAGTGATCCGCGAAAATTTGGCTTGGATTATGACATTGAGTTTATGGTGACTTCGCACACCAATCCCATGTCCGGCTACATCAGCCCCTTTTTGATGGGTGAGCTGCTGAAGAAGATTAAGTTTATTTTAGGATTTGCTACAGAAAAGAATGAAGGGACGGAAATGTGCGACCTGGTATTGCCAAACGCCCATTGGACGGAAAGGTATGATCCCATGGCGAATATGCCCTTCAAATTTCAAACGGTGGGAGAGTCCGACTGGTATTGGTTCTTCCGCCGCCCTCTGATTAAACCGCCCGATCCCAGCATTAAACATTGGGTGGAAATAATGTTAGAGATTGTCGAGCGTGCGGGCTGTACGCCCGATGTGCTCAACTGGAGTAACATCCTTTGGAGTTTGAAACCGGAAAACGCCTTTGATCCTGAGAAAAAATATACTTTTATGGAAATGAACGATGCTTACATAAAAGACCGTCACGGTATTGGCATTGACTACTACGAAAAAAGCGGCACCCAGGTCTTTCGGGAGAAGAAATCCATTGATGAAGCTTACCCGGGGCCTTTTGTCCCGGGACGGTATAACATCTATATGGAATATTGGAAACGGGCGGGGGAAGATCTCCGGCGCGTTATCAAGGAAATGGGTTTGGAGAAAGAATGGGATACGGATGACTATAAACCCCTTCTTGACTGGGAACCTGGTCCATCATTCAATCCGGTGAATGATTATGATCTCCATGTTGTTAACTACAAAGCTGCCTGCCATACCTTTACCCACACGATGGTAAATCCTCTGACACTGGAAATCGGCCACACCTATCCCTGGCTTTATGGCGCGATGATACATCCCGCGATGGCCAAAAAGAAAGGAATAAAGGATGGCGATCCCATCTGGATTGAATCGGAGTATGGTTACAGAACCAAGGGGAATGCCTCTTTGACGGAAGGTATTCATCCCGATTGTATTGGCGTGATGGGGCTGGGCGGACGGCTGACGCACGGAGAACCAGTGGGAAGAGGCGTTGGCCCTCACTGGAATTCGCTTTTTGGTCAGGATCTGTCCAAAATGGATAAAATGAACAGCTCTTTAGATTCGGCGATCAGAGTCAAAATATACAAGGTATAGGAGGCGCACCATGATCAGATGGGGAATGACAATAGATTTAAAAAGATGTATCGGATGTCAGTCGTGCAGCATGGCCTGCAAAATGAAAAATGGAACCCCTCCCGGAATTTTTTACCGCAAGGTTATGGAAAAAGTAACGGGCAAATATCCCACAGTGCGCCGGAGCTACATTCCGATAAGTTGTATGCACTGCAGTGATCCGCCTTGCGCACGCAATTGCCCGACAGGCGTGTTTTACAAACGGGAAGACGGGATTGTCATGTATGACAGCAGTAAATGCTACGGCGCGAAAGTGTGCCGGATGGCCTGTCCCTATGACGCCATTTCCTTTATTGATAAAGTGGAATCTTACTATCCCGGCGGGTTTACACCCATTGAGAAGATATGGGACAACCAGTCACGGGAAGGGACAGCGGGGAAATGCGATTTTTGTGCTGACCGTATCGCGGAAGGATTGAAGCCTTCCTGTGTTAAAACATGTCCCACAGATGCCCTCAAGTTTGGCGATTTGAATGATGTCAACAGCGAGGTAAGCAGACTGATTCTTACCAGGGATGGTTATCAATTGCATGCCGATTTGGGAACAAATCCATCGGTGTATTACCTGCCATAGGAAGGAGATAATGCTATGATAGCAAATGAAACAACCAGGCGTGCCGAAGCTCTTCCCGCATACAATAGAAATATTCCCGAAAGTTGTGCGGTAGGATACAAACGGCAAAATGATTGGAAATTTATAGAAGTTCTCTCTTTTTACCTGGGAGGAGTGGGAACAGGGTTGTATATCATTTCTCAGCTCTTTAACTATACGGTGGGTTTGATTGTCGGTTATCTGCTT
>JAITWQ010000005.1 GCA_031285215.1 Syntrophobacterales bacterium
CAGCTTGAGAGTCCTTACGGCAAGGGTGATCTTGTGGGCATTAAACTTCATTGGGGGGAGAGGGGAAATCGCCGGTTTTTGCCGCCCCTGTTTGCCCGGGAAATTGTGTCGTGGCTGCGAGACCAGGGGAATCCATCCTTTGTGTTCGACACAACCGTTCTTTATTCTGGGGGAAGAAGGAAGGGCGAAGACGCTTTGGAAACGGCGCGGAGCCATGGTTTTTCTCCGGAGTATCTGGGGTGTCCCATTGTTGTCGCCGATGGTTTGGATGGTCGGGATCTTGTTGATTTGCCCGCCGGTTATCGCCATTTTCAGACCGTTCAAACGGCCCATATTTTCGCCAAAGCCGCAGGATTTTTTATCTTTTCTCATTTCAAAGGTCATATGCTGAGTGGTTTTGGCGGCGCGATTAAGAATATTTCCATGGGTTTTGCCTCCCGCGCCCAAAAACAGCGTATGCACAGCGACGCCAGTCCTGTTTTGACCCGGGAAAGCTGTTCACGCTGCGGGGATTGCATTGAGGTTTGCCCCAGCCACGCCGCCCAAAAAGATGACGATGGCTATCCCTTTTATGATCTGCATTTGTGTACCGGCTGTTCTCAATGTATTGGTTCCTGTCCCGAAGTTGCCCTGCAACTGCACTGGGAGACGGACATGTCTGTTTTTCAGGAGAAACTTGTGGAAACGGCCGCCGCCGTTTGGCGGAAAATTAGCGGAAAAACTCTTTTGGCGAACGCCCTCATCAATATATGCAGTGAGTGTGACTGCATGCCGGGTGAACACGATATAATTGCCCCGGATATTGGTTTTATGGGAGGCGTCCATCCCGTTTCCCTGGATTATGAGAGCGTGAAGAAAGTCGGCGCCGCGCCCTTTAAAAAAGCTCACCCTGATGTTGACTGGGAAAAACAGTTTTCCTACGCGAAAGAAATCAACTTCGTGTGATACGAACATTGAGCGGGATAAGAAATAAGGCGCAGGTAATGACGGCGGTTAAAATCCTTTGCCTCGCTTCCGGTGGTTTTGAGGGGAATAACCTTTTTCCAGTGCAAGCCATTGCATCATGATCAAAAAAATCAATACAGAGCAGATTAAAGTGGGAATGCACATTCACGACCTCAATTGCGGATGGATGGGTCATTCATTTCTGACAAACAGTTTTGCCGTCCGCGATGACAAGACAATCCAGAAAATATGGGATACGGGTGTTCGGGAAGTTTATATTGACACGCAGAAAGGCGCTGATATTCAAGAAGGACAGCCGGAAGCCGATGTCAGCATCCATCTTAATCAACAGATGCGGGAAATCGCCGCTCAGGATAAGGGCGATGGGCATCACGTGTCTCTTGGAGAAGAGATTCCGCGAGCGCGCCGTATCCATGTTGAGGCCAATCGCATTGTCCGCGGTCTGATGGAAGATG
Source organism: Syntrophobacterales bacterium (assembly GCA_031285215.1). Lineage (GTDB taxonomy): Bacteria > Desulfobacterota > Syntrophia > Syntrophales > JAAYKM01 > JAAYKM01. The sequence goes on from JAITWQ010000005.1 coordinate 1,422, forward strand.
TGCGTCTCGGCAAGCAGATCGAACTGGAAAAGGTGGAACCCATGGTCGGCAATATGGTGGATTCCGTTTTCCGCAATCCCAACGCTTTGCTGCCCATGGCTCTGCTGAAGAACCACGATACCTATACCTTTGAACATTCGGTCAGCGTCTGCACTTTGATGGTGGCCTTTGCCCGGGAGATGGAACTGTCGCGGGATGTTATTCTTCAGATTGCCATTGGTGCTCTCCTCCATGATCTTGGCAAGGCAAAAATTTCTGATGAGATTCTTAATAAGCCGGGAAAACTGACTGATGAAGAATTCGATGCGATGAAAGGACATGTAGCCCACTGTATCAGCCTTCTTGCCGATATGCCGGGAATCACGCCTCTGGAATTAGAGGTTGCCGGTCAGCACCACGAACGTTTTGACGGCAGCGGTTACCCAAACCGGATGACCGGAGAAGAAATTTCCCTGTATGGACAGATGGCGGCCATTGTGGATGTTTACGATGCTATTTCCTCAGATCGGGTTTATCATAAAGGATTACCGCCGACCGTATCTTTAAAAAAAATTCTGGAATGGAGTGATCATCATTTTAATCACGCTTTGGTCCATAGATTTATCCGTTCTGTTGGTATTTATCCGTCGGGTACTTTGGTCCGCCTGGATAGCGGGCGCTTGGGGGTAGTTATCCAGCAGCAGGAGAAAAATATCCTGGAGCCTCTGGTACGGGTATTTTACCATAGCCGCCAGAACCACTACATTCAGCCGGAAATCATTGATCTGTCCAAAAGCAAGGATAATGTGGCAAGTTGCGAAGATTACGAAAAGTGGAATATTGATCCCCAGCAATGGTTATCATGAGAGTATGTCAATACTGAAATGTTGAGAAAAGAACCCGGGAAACTTGTAAAAAGTTACGAGAAAAAACCGCAGGCGGAAAAATCAGTGTTGCTTCGTCACGTAACACAGGGCAAAGCACAAACCCGGATATGGGGCAAGGTGCTGGGAATAATGATAATTGCGGCAATTCTCATCTGTCTGGGCCTTGGTTTGCGCAATGACGCGGGTGAGTGGTTTACTTCAATAAAAGAGCTGGCAACACAGGCAATCAAGCAGGATAATGCGGAAGAACATAACACCGAAAAAGAGTTCCCGGCAAAAATTATTGACAGCGGCAAAGTCGAGAAATCACCTGATATACGGGGAAAAAAGACGGAAGCGCAAATTACACGCCCCGATAAGGAAGGCAGACATATTTTGTATTTTATTGGAATATATATTTTTTTCTTATTCAGCTGTGGTTTTTATGCGGTGTGGGAAAGCAATGCAAAAAACGAAGATCCAAAAATTGCTATCATACCGGAAACTGATACCATAACTGAAGATCGGGGGAAAATAATTATCAATCTGCTTATCATTCTGTTTATTCTGCCGATCATTCTTGCTTGTATTGCTGCACCCTATGAATTTTTTGATGCTGCCAGCGGCTATGCGCCTGTTGTCAGTTATGTGATTGCCGTTCTGGGTATTTCGTTTTTTAGCTGCATACTTATTTCATCTATTATCAGATTGATAAAACCCAAAATTGTTATTCAAATTTCGGATGATGGTATTTCCGTTCCCAAAGGTTTTTATAAGCTGGTTTTTATTCCCTGGGAAGAAGTAATGGAAATAAATCACTCCCGATTGTCTGTTTTTATCTGTTTACAAAATCGGCATAAATATTTCCCCCAAAAATCATCTAAAGGAACAGATATAAGAGTTGCAATCCATATGGCAAAATACAGTGCGGAAGAAATAATAGAAATTTTGCATAAAAAATGGCAAAGGCATTCAGAATACCGTACAGAAGAAATAATGGAATTTTTCATAAAAAATGGCAAAGGCACTAAGGATATCGTTCATAATTAATGCACTCGTGGCATCCGGCATGGATCGCCCTTTTCCCGTAACTTGAGCCGCTATGAAATATTTTGACGAACGCGATAACATGTATTCACGATTTGGGCTGGTGAAAGGAACGGCGAAATATGAACGCTATTATCGGGAACATCCTGACCTGCAAGACGAGGACGACCGCGCCAGAAACCACGTAAGCCCGTCACTGGCGCGCATTTACGATATTCCCCATCACCGGTTGCAGCAAAGACAGAAATTCCTAGCCATGATTTTTACGGGGATCAATTTTTTCCTTCGCTGTACCGGTAAAAAGACGCCCCTGATTCCTGACAGATTCTTGTCCATCGGAGCGCCCATGGATCGTGATGAACGCCGCCGGTTTCGTTCCATGACGCTTCCCGCCACGCGTATGGCCAATATGATTCAAAAAAAGGCGGACGGTAAAAGGGTGGCCGGAACTAAAACCAAACTGGATGCAGGAGAAATAACAGCCCTCATCAAACAGCTG
>JAITWQ010000039.1 GCA_031285215.1 Syntrophobacterales bacterium
TCTTTGGTTCTCATAATGCCACATATGTTGTGTTGAATATTGTCTTGCCGCAAGATTTTGGGCAGGGTTATCAAACGGATACCAAAGTGAAAATATAAAACAAGCGGGACTTAAATAGTCACTGCACGGGAAGGAGTTTTTATGAATAAATCACTTATATATCCTGCCGTATTTTATCCTGATGGCGGTTATATTTCTGTTTATTTTCCTGATTTAGAAGGTTGTTTGACTTTCGGAAGTGATTTTAACGATGCTTATGCTATGGTCAAAGACGCTTTAGGTTCCGTTCATCTGGAAGACAATCATGTTCCTGATACGCCCAGCATAGAAGATATTAAATTAAAGCCTGATGAAAAAGCAATGTTAATAGAAGTTGACGCGGTTTATTTAAAAGAAGTATGCAATAAAATCTGTACGGCGCAATACCCCAATGGTTGAATTGGGCCGCAGAAAAAAAAGTATAAACGTTTTCGCATTTTTAACCGAAAAACTAAAAGAAAAATTGCATTGTGCGGAGCGTTAGCTTTTCATCATATGTTTTTGCCCATTCCCTGATGCTCTGCGATGTCGAGGCATGGGTTATTTGACTGTCAGGGGGCAAGGGTATTTTCTCAGCGAATTATTTGGGAGCAGGCGAGTCGGTGTCAGGGAGTCTGATGATGGGCGTAACGTTTTTTGGGTATTCTACTGGCAATTTTGTGTTGCTAAACTGGATGTGGATGAAAGAGTTGTTATAGCCAGAAAACCTTTCATCCCATCCGTAACGTCCGGGAAAAAGTTGTAAACCATCTCCCCGGACAAAATGCAAACCATCTCATGATTGACAAAAATGCCGCCCCTACGGGAATGACGCGTTAGTACGGCACGGATGACAACACAAAATCGCGCTAGCGGAGTGGTTTTTATCAGCGGGCGACTCCGGCCATCGTTACATGAGGGCCGGCAACTCAGGTGGTGACTCTTCTGCCGATGATGAAGATAGCAATCACGAACAGCGCGTTGGCTACCCAGGCGGCCGCAATGGGGGGAAGAATACCGGAGCGGCCAAAAGAAATGGAAAAGGCGTGGACGATCCAGTAGGAAAAGCCGATAATGACGCCTAAACCAATGCTTCGCGCAATACCGCCGCTTCTTTCCGATCGGACGGAAAACAAAATACCCGTTATTGTCAGAATCAGAGGAACGAAGGCAAAGGCAATTTTGGCGTGCATATCGGCGAGATAGGGGGTGGCCTCTCCTCCTTCGGCAACTAATTTACGCGCATATCTTCTCAGATCAAAAAACCCCATTTCGCCGGGAGTCAGCTGGATTTCACCAAAATCAGCCGGTTTTTCCCGAATAGGCATGATCATCTGGTCGAATTTATCCATGGAAGGAGCGCCGTCAGGAGATATGGTAATCACCTGAACCTGGTATCCTTCCCAAAGTTTGCCCCGCCAATAGGCCTCTTTAGCCAAGATCTGGGTTTGCGGGCGAAAATCAGGCGTCATGAAGTAGAGGGATATTCCCTGTAATTTTTGTTCTTTCGGGTCGTAACTGTTGAAATTATAAATTCCTCCTTCGCCCCGGTACCATATCCCTTCCTGCTTAAAACTTCCCCTCGCCGCCTCTTTTTTGATTTCAACCCGCATAATATGGTTTACCTTCTGGTTGGCCTTGGGCGTCACCCATTCGCTGAAAAAAAACAGGATCATCGTAATAAGACAAGCGGCGAGGAGAATGGGAGCGCCGATACGGTACAGGCTGATACCCGTTGCCTTCATCGCCGTAATTTCACTGTTTTTGGAAAAAATGCTGAGGGTTGCCATCGTGGCAATCAAAACGGCAACGGGAAGGGTCAGGGAGATAACCATGGGAATCTGGCAAACGACATAAGCCAGGGCATGTTTAACGGCGGCCTGATTAGAGATAAAGAACCGCAGACGCTCAAAGAAATCAATGACCAGAAAGAGCGAAACGAACAGGAGAAGGCACATAATCAGAAAACGGAAAAATTCCCCCAGTATATAGCGATCAATGATTTTCATCTTACCTCAAGGACGCTCCCGTCGTCATTACTGTATGATTGTAGGCGGCACATCATTAACCGCCCCTCTTTCTGCCCACAATTTTTCCCAGGGCAATACTTTTTTCCCGGGCGGCATGAACAAAAAGAAACAAACCGCTTGCCAGGAAGATGACGGTGGGGCCGACAGCGCCGATGAGGGGCGGCAGTTTGCCCATTTCCACAAGGGAATTGCTGCCGAACTGTAAAAAATAGTAGAGGAGAATGATTATAATTCCCACCACAAAACCCCTTGATTTAGCGGAGCGCTGGGGACGAATGGCCAGGGGCAGGGCGATGATCGGAAAAATAAGACAGGAAAAGGAAATGGCTATTTTGCTGTAAAAGGCAATAACTAATTCCATCTGTGTTCTTTTATCCGCGTCACCCTTTTTGATGTTTTTCCAAAGTTCTGCCGGATACATGTCACGATGGCCTTTTTGCCGGACCGCGTCGGCGGATGTTCCAATCTGCAGGTTAACATCATAGGTGCGGAAGGCCATTTGCTTGTATCGCCCCAATACCACATCATCACTGCAGGAAATACCCGTCTCCAGGCGCATGATCATGGAGAGATTGGCCGTATCTGAAATCAGGTAAGCCCGCTGGGCAAAAATGGTGTTTGGGTTGTCGGCGTCGCGCCGGTTGGAAACGATGACGCCTTCAAGATAATCGCCGCTGGGCGGGATATGATTGGCATAGATCAATATTCCCTGAAAATCATCATTAAAAACACGTTCCTGTATCCCAACACTGGCCTTATGCTGGGCGATGGCAAATAAAAGATCTTTCGTCGCCATATTGCCCGCCGGACTGAGAAAAAGGGACATACCGGCCGTTGCCAGAAAGGATATCAAGGCAAGGATAAAAACAGGCGAGAGTAATTGATACAGGCTGATGCCGGAAGATTTCATCACCGTGATCTCACTGTCACTGGAAAGGCGGCCAATACCGATCAGTGTGGCAATCAGCAGGGAAATGGGAATGGTATAAACCATCAGTGATGGCAGCAAAAACAGGATCAGCAGGGCAACATCAAGGAAACGGACCCCCTTATTGATAATGAGGTCCATGAGGCTGACAGTCCTTCCCATGAGCAGCACAAAGGTAAGGATCAGCAAAATAAAGACAAAAACCAGTAATATCTCTTTAAAAATATAGCGATTGAGAATTCTTTTCATGATTTATCTTAAATCTCATTCCATGGTCATCAGAAAACGACCAGTCAGGACTATATGCGGCAAACATCTTTTTAACAACAAAAAATTGCGGCGTATTGCCAAAACGGGCAAAATGTGAAAGAAGATAATATTACTTGCGGCGCGGCAAAATTGCGGCTTGCCATAAAATACTATGATACTTCAGGAATATCCTTGGAAGAGAGGAAAAAATGATTGATCTTCATACGCACTCCTTTTTCAGCGACGGTGAACTGCTTCCCTCGGAACTGGTGCAAAGGGCGGCGGAAAAAGGCTATCAGGCCATTGCCATTACAGACCATGCCGATCTGTCAAATATTGATTTCGTTATTCCGCGCATCACTAAGGTTTGCCAGCAGATGCAAAAACTGGAAACCATCCGCGTCATTCCCGGCATTGAGCTGACCCATGTTCCCCCCGCTCACATTGCCGATTTGGTCAGGGAAGGAAGATTATTGGGGGCAAAGATTATTGTGGTTCATGGGGAAACCATTGTTGAGCCGGTGGCGGAGGGAACCAATCGGGCCGCTGTTATGGCCGGCATTGATATTCTGGCTCATCCG
>JAITWQ010000047.1 GCA_031285215.1 Syntrophobacterales bacterium
GTTCGATTTATCGAAGCCAAAACTTACTCGTTGTTCTTCTTGGTACTTCTCCGCGGTTCCGATTTGCTCCGGCGTCATATCTACGCCGATGACATGGCCGGTTTCCCCGGCCAGCTTGGACGCAACATAAACGTCCCTGCCGGTTCCGCAGCCCAAATCAAGGACAGTCATCCCGCGCAGAAACGGCGGTAAAGGCGAACCGCAGCCGTAAAACTTGTTTTTGATTTCATCCGCGATATAAGGCAGAATCGAGAGTACCTCTTCGGTAGGTCTTTCGGTGCAGCACGACCCGATTTGAAGGTCGCTTGTGCTTTGTAATTGCTTGCCGTAATATTCCTTCACCTGCTCAATTATTTTATCCATGATCTTCTCCTTTAATAAAAGTTAGCGGACAATCTTTTATATTATCAAAACCTCACCCGCTCATTTGCAGCACATCTCATTGCCTTTATCAGTTTCGTCAATCGTTACCGTTGTGAGTTTTCGCAATAATTTTATGGCGTTTTCACTCCCTGCCGCACTGATGGAATAATATGTCCATTTGCCCTCTTTCCTGGCGGAGACAATGCCGCTGTCCACAAGGATTTTCATGTGATGAGATAATGTCGGCTGGCAGACACTGACCCTTTCTAAAAGTACACAGGCGCATTTTTCGCCATTTTGCAGGAGCGACAAAACCATCAGTCGCGTTTCATCGCAGAAGGCTTTGAAAACTTTGGCGTTTTCCAAGTGTGTTTTTCCCATGTCCATCTCATATCCAAATATTTCGATATATCTACACTTCATATCGAAATAAATCAATACATTTTTTCTTTAGTTGAAAATCTCCGCAGGTTGCACAAAGCTAAAGTCAAAAGGGGAAGAAACAGAGTAAAACGGACAGAATCAGATTAAAAAATGAATAACAATGATTGTAAATCGTTTATTGAAGCCGCCGCTGGAATTTCCAGGCGCTGGCGCACATATCCGCAAGGCCGCGCCGTGCCCGCCAGCCCAACTCCCGCAGTGCTTTTCCAGGGTCGGCATAACAGGCCGCCACATCACCGGCACGGCGGGGTTCAATTCGATAAGGTACGGCATGGCCGCTGGCTTTTGCGAACGCCGTTACCATCTCCAGTACACTGTAGCCTCGGCCCGTTCCAAGATTGACCGCGTGCCAGCCGGAATGTCCGGCAAGCCAGGCCAGCGCCGCCATGTGTCCTTCGGCCAGATCCATAACGTGAATATAGTCGCGCACTCCCGTTCCGTCCGGCGTTGGATAATCACTGCCGAATACGGAGAGTTCCTTGAGTGCCCCCGCCGCGACGCGGGCAATGTAAGGCATCAGATTGTTGGGAGTACCCACCGGGTTTTCTCCGATCAGGCCGCTTTCGTGCGCGCCCACCGGATTGAAGTAGCGCAGACAGATAATGCGCCAGTGCGGGTCAGAAATGGAAAAATCACGCAGCATTTCTTCGATGTGCAGCTTGGTACGGCCATAGGGATTGGCCGCAGAAAGGGGATGCTCTTCATCCAGTGGCAGGTACTGCGGCTCGCCATACACCGTGGCGCTGCCGCTGAATACCAGCGAGCGTATTCCCGTTTCGTCCATGGCTTCCAGCAGGCTTATCGTGCCTCCGACGTTGTTGTCGTAATACTCAAGCGGTTTTTTTACCGACTCGCCAACCGCCTTCAAACCGGCGAAATGCAGCACCGCCTCAATCTCATGGTGTTTCAAAGCGTCCGCGAGTGTTTTCGTCGCACGAATATCCGCCTGAATGAAAATTGGCGCTTTGCCGGTAATTTGTCCGATCCGGGCAAGAACTCCGGCTTCGCTGTTGCACAGATTATCGTAGAGGACAACACGATGTCCTGCCTGAAGCAATACCACGGCCACATGGCTGCCGATATAACCCATGCCGCCGGTCAGAAGAACATTCATAGAAACCGCTCCCAGAGAATAATGGAGTTACCGGTCATTTTATCATGACGGGCGCTCCCTCCGGGGGAAGGTCTGCTTCCTCAAGGGAGGTGATAATTTTTTGCACCGTTACTTTTTGATCGTCGAAGACGATGGTCAGTATATTATTATTGCCGTATGAGTGCGATTTGACTCCTTCGATCTTTGTCAGGACAGCACGTGTCCTGGCTTTACCCCCTCAGGAATCGCAGCTGGGAATGGAGAGTTGCATGATTCTCTCCGCAGCCCATACGGGTGACGCCATCAAAATAAACCCAAACAGCAAAGCAACAAAAGAACATAAAAACCGTTGTAAATTCATGGCCGTTTCCTTTCAATATAATTGTATTAGGGAACTACATACTTTACTTTTAGTTAAATTAATAAGATAATATACTTTAGTAAAGCAAGATGAAAGGTATATTTAATATGGATAAAATAACAATATCAGCTTACGACCTTATGAAAAAATTTCCTGACGCAGAATCAGCAAGGATTTATTTGGAGCAATTAAGGTGGAACGGAAATCCTACATGTCCTAAATGTGGGAAAAAGGAAAAGCAATACAAACAAAAAAGGGATGGGAAAGAAGGATATTATCTCTGCTATCATTGCAAATTAGTTTATACCGTTCGAACCAAAACCATATTTGACCGTTCTCATGTTTCCTTGGATAAATGGCTGTTTGCAATTTATATGGTTGTTACGGCTCGCAAGGGTATTTCTTCTTTACAACTAAGTAAAGAAATTGGCGTTACTCAGAAAACAGCTTGGTTTCATATTCCTCAAAAACTGACAGGAGACTTGCCTTAACGCCCTCATATCTCTCATTCTCTTTAGCGTCCACGCACAGGCAGAAGCGGGAATGATCATCAATGATCGTCAGCGGGATGACAGCGTTCGCCGTTTTGCATACCAAAATGACCTTGCCACATCTCCTGCGGGAGCGGTTTGTAACCGCCCG
>JAITWQ010000193.1 GCA_031285215.1 Syntrophobacterales bacterium
AGCGCACAGATGAAGTACGAGTTTTGAGGGCAGTTTCGAGTTAGCGTCTGCCTGAAGGCAGACGCTAACGGTTGTTTGTTTTAAGTTTCGAGTTTCAAGTTTTTCTGTTTCGTTTCAGGTGTTTTAGGTTGCGGAGCGGCTATTCGCCGCCCCGCAGTTTCTTGTTCGTCGTCTGAATCGTTTGGGCTGATTATAAATTTTATGCAAAAATATTAACAACCTCTTCTTCATAGCAGGACACATGACGGAGATAGTTTTGCTTCTTTTCCGGAATGTCCGTGCGAACATTGCAGGTCATTCCGGCAATTTGGAACCCCAATGACTCCAAATTTTCCTTCAGCTCATCAATGTGGCTGCGCACAAGGGCGGCAATCCCTTCCCGCTGGCATGATAAATCGGCAGTCAATTCCTGTCCCTTGATGGCGACATCAATAATCATCTCCCCCAGGGCATCCAGCATCAGAAAAAAAACAATGCGAAAAGGCCGGTCACCGGAGTTGTCCTTTTCTTTTCCCGCATCTTCAAATTCAATAAAAATATCCTGCATCGCCGTGTCAAAGGGCAGGGCAAAGGGAATTTGCAGCATGAAGCGGTTTTCATTTTCCCGCATCACCGTATTGATAACCTGCTGCGTCTCCAATGTACGCACAGATTTATCCGCATATTCGGCCAGACGCATAATCACCTGTTTTCCCTGTTCCGGCATATCGGAACGAGCGATTCCCTTTTGGATATCAGCGGCAAGTTTCATCAAAGCGCTTTTTAGATTATCCCCGACGGGAGGGGCAGAATCACCTTTCGCGGGGTTTTGGCTTAAAATATTTTCCATGGTTAAACCGGAACGTTGAACAAAATCGCGGACAAAAAGGGGATTTTTAACCGTTTTATCAGAGAAGATCAATGACTGGATCAGCCGGTCAAGTGCCTGAAACTGATCACGAAGTTGGGGCAGCGCCGCCAAACCATCTCCCTTAAACATGGTCATGCCGGCTTGAAACAAATCAGCTGCCGCCTGGGGATTACTGCGAAAAATCTTCAGAAACTGGGAAATATTTTTGTCCGCACCATCTGGAGCGGGCGGGGAACTTGTTAGGAGGCGTAACATAACCTGAGGTTTCAGGCTTTCCACCTGGACATTGATTTTTTGTCCGGTTTTCAGGGGCATGGTTGTTTCCGCTTCAACCTGAACGCCTTGAAACTGGACAAGAACCCTGCCTTCTCCCATATTGCGGGCGATTTGTCCTTGCAGGCGGTCACCGACGGTGAGATTGGGAAGAAGATTTTGAATGCTTCTCCCGCGGAGCAGCGCTTCAAGAAGAATTTCCCCGCCGCCGATCCGAAACATCTCCATTACGCACTCTCGCTTCTGATACCTAAAAGACCTTTAATAAGGGCCAATTCTCCTTCCCTGATATGACACTCCCGAATAATTTCCTGATCTGTTTTGCCCTGATGAATAAGCAAAGCCGCGTCTTTATATCGCTGCGTTTCCCCCATATCACCGGGAAAGCCTTGTGTCTGGCGCCGGTTTGCTTCCTGAAGCGCTTCTTCAAGAAGGGCGCGAAGAGATTTTTCCTGCTCGTCTGCCTCAATTATCAGTTCTTTAAGGGATTCCTGTCCCGTGGTGATCGCTCCCTGAAAAGCCTGCAAATCATCTTGAGAGCGGGACAGCATTTCCCGTAATTGCTGAATATTTTCCTCGGACAACACGCTTTTTTTCTTCTGGGAAACACCCTGGGCGAGGAGGAAAATAACGGCAGCGCATAACAAAACATCAAGGGCAATCAAACAGAGGAGAAGCAGGGGAACATTCATTTTAGACCTTCACATCAATATAGCCTCCGGAAAGGGGCTCGTCATACCATTCTTCTTCTTCCGCAAGAAGATTCTGTTCTTCGGAAGCATGAGTTCCCTTTTGCCGGTGATTATTTCTCATTTCTCTTTTTTCTTCCCGCTCCAGGGCGTTTTTGACCAGCTCCGGTTTTTCCTCTTCCATGGATCTTATTTTTTCCCTTTGCAGCCGCCTTTCTTCCGCCAGCTGCATATTAAAATAACGCTGCTGCGTGTCGCTTTGCTGCTGCTGCACCGATTGAACTTTTTCCGTTGTCGGGGACTGTAAAATGGAATGTTGAGTTTCAACAGGTCCGATCATCGCCACGTTTCTCCTTTTACCCTTTCACAGGGTTTAGCATTGGCAAAAAGAATCCTTCTTTCAGTAATGAGGAATGGAAATTACGACCTCATTAAAATTCCCCTCACGGAAAACATGAACGCGGGCGGCATAATATTTCAGCAGCAATGCCGCGTAATAGAGTCCGTCACGAAATTCGTAGGGCATCGTATCATTTTGCAGCAGGGTCAGCTCATTGATATACCGCATCTTCTCCTGAGGAAAGGGAACTCCCGTATCCCGCAAACGAATTGTTACATATTGCGAATCGCTTTCCGCAGAAAGGCAGAACTCCTTTACCGGTGCATTTTCCAAGGCCTTCATGGCCTGATATATCAGAGCAAAAAAACATAAGGAATAATCTGTCTGCGTCCCTTTAACAGCAAAGACATCCTCAGCAAGGGAAATATCTTTTTTGACATCGTGCTTAAAATTGAGGAAAAAATTAGCAAAACGCATTTCCGCCGCCAATGCTTGCGATACGTTTATTTCCCTCTCCCCCTCTTCGGCAATGCCCTGAAATTTATTAGTAACGTCCCAGAAGAGATCGGAAAAAATTTCCGCATCTTTATTAATTGATGTGACATCCTTGACGAGTTTAGCATAATCCTCTTCAAATTCCAGGGCAACCTGGGGATAAAGAGAGGTCATCTTATCCACATGTTCTTTCAGGCGTTTTTGGAGCAATGCAGACCGGCCCATAATGCCATTTAAAGGATTGGCAAAATTATGCAAAATACCCGGCATAAGTTCTTCATACATTGTATCCAAAAAATGGTGCTTCAAAATGTTACGGCAAGCTGATTTTTCCATGTATCCAGTTTCCTGCTTTTGGCAAGGGCGATCCGTCTCTTCTCTATATGAATTTAAAATCTGTTATGTAAACATTTTTTACCACATTTTCACCAAGAATCTGTGTCATCAGGGTTAGTAAATCATTTTTTACCATTGTGCGACTGTTTTTTGCGGTAAAAAGATCACGTCCCCGCGATTGGACAGCATTGACTATCTGGCGTCTGACGCCGGGATCATTAATCATATCGTCTCTCACCCTTTGATTCTCTACTATTTCAACGGTAAAACTAATCTCCAGAAGGCGATATTTGTTTCCCTCCTGCAGGGGAATAGTAAAATCCTGAAAGGCCATATGGCGGATGGCCAGACCTTCCGAAACCGGGACGATATCCGTTTCTTCCTGCTCCTGCATTTGGATGTCCGCAGTTTGCGCAACGGAAGGCGGAGTTTGTTTTCCTTTCTTTACAAAATACCAGGTTCCCCAGGCAACGCTGATAATCAGCAAACAACCTAATATGCAGAATATCGTCAAACCAGTCTTTTCGCCAAGAAAAGAAAAAGGGCTTTCCCCTTCGTCTTCTTCGTCATTTTCATCATCATCGTCGTCAGGAGCCTCTCGTTTGCTTTTTTTATCGCCTTCATCCGGAAGTTGTTCATCGTCTTCCGGCGGTAACTCCAAATCTATTTCATCAAGCTGCGCCTTACGAACCATGGCCTTCTTATATCCTCAAAAAATGTTTTCCGTACCTGAAACCCGCGCCAAATGCTTTGCCCGGCTAGAGGAGATGCCTGACCCTGCCCCGCAGCATGAAAACGGCATGAGTATGAATCTGGCATACTCTGGATTCCGTCAGGGAAAGAACCTTGCCAATCTCCTTCATGGTAAGCTCTTCATAATAATACAGGGCAAGAACCAGCCGTTCCCGCTCCGGAAGATTATCAATGGCCTCCTTCAATCCCTGCTTGGTCTCACTCTGATGTAAAATCTCCAGAGGATCTCCGTGATCAATAGTTGCCAGAATATCATCCTGACTCAACTTGTCCAGATAGTCTCCGGGCAGATCTTCGCTGCTGATCAAAGAAACACTTCTGGACTGGTCAAGGAGCTGGTAATAATCATCTAAAGACAGGGATAAAAAATCAGCAACTTCCTCCTCTGTGGGAAAACGGCCCAGCTTGACCTGTAATGCGGCAAAGGCGTTATCAAGTTTATTCTCTTTGCTCCGCGCCGAACGGGGAACCCAGTCTCTGGCTCGCATTTCATCCAAAATAGCGCCCCGGATGCGAAACCGGGCGTATGTTTCAAATTGAACGTCACGGCTGGCGTCGTATTTCTCCAGGGCAGACATCAGCCCAATAATGCCGACATGAAGCAGATCCTCCCTGTCAATGAGATGTGATGGCAAACGGCTTGTCATGCGCCCCACAACATTTTTAACCAGGGGGACATATTTCATGACAAGTTGATTGCGGTCGTTCTCTTTCACTGCGCCGATCAAATGGCATCCCAGAAAAACCCGGGAGTACCAGTAACCTCTGTAAATCGCTCCTTTGCGATTTTTTCCGCTAAATTCCGCAGACATTTAGCGGCCGGAACGTCAGGAAAAAGGGTGACAAAAGGCTGCTGCTTCCTTATGGATTCCGAAACCCGCTTATCATATATTACATGACCAAGATACTCTACAGATATATTCAAAAAGTGATTCGTCGCCTGATTTAAGCGGGAGAAGACCTCCTTCGCCTCGCTTTCCGTTTTGACCATGTTAACCAGCAGGCGAAAATGCTCTTTGGCATGGCGCTGATGCAATACCTTGATCAAAGCATAGGCGTCTGTAATGGCCGTAGGTTCGGGGGTGGTTATCACAATAATTTCCTGGGCCACCATATTGAAATACATGACATGGGACGCGATTCCGGCCCCCGTGTCAATCAGCATAAAATCAACCCGATCTTGCAATGTCTTGATTTCGTCAATCAGGGTCAGGCGGTTCCCCTGGGACAAATTGGTCATTTCCTGAATACCGGACGCCGCCGGAAGAATCAGCATCCCTCCCGGCCCTTCAACCATAATCTCCTGGATAGATTTTTCCCCCCGCAGAACATGATACAGATTGTATTGGGGAGTTAAGCCCAAAATGACATCAATATTGGCCAAACCAACATCCGCATCAAGCATAAGAACTTTCTTATTGAGTTTCGACAAGAAATAAGCAAGGTTTACGGAAATGTTTGTCTTACCCACTCCTCCCTTGCCGCTTGTCACAGCGACGACTCGCACTCTTTGCTTTGACAATGACTGTTTTTGCATGTCAAATGCAGGCAGTGCCGCACCGACGGATTCTCTCTTTTTCATTTCTCTAAGCACCGATGCCTGATCCAATTTTTCACCTTTCATATTGCTAATCGCAGGATAAGGAGAGGCTTTTGTCCTCTCATCGCTTTTTGTTTAGTGAAGCACCCCTTCTACAATCAATTTTGCCAGGTTCGCAGAGGTTATCTCCTCAATGTCGTTTGGCACATTTTGACCTGTCGTAACATAAGGAACAGGCTTATTCATCTTTTCCATCAAATCGAAAAGGAATCCGAAGCGGCGGCATTCATCCATTTTGGTTAGGATG
>JAITWQ010000071.1 GCA_031285215.1 Syntrophobacterales bacterium
ATCATACCACGACTACATCGTGGAAAAAGATTTGGAAAACCTCGCCAAACAGAAAAAACAAGGCCTCGGCAAGTAGGGGCGGCATTCTGCCGCCCGCATAAAAATGTAGGGGACGCCGCCCTCGGCGTCCCGAGCAATGTAACAATTTTTTAACATGGGAATTGAAATTTATCTCCATAGGCTTATGAAACATTTAAAAACAGAAAAAGGGAAAATCGCTTTAAATTCCCCTCCTTTGGAGGGGTGGCGCGAAGCGCCGGGGTGGTTGGGTGGTCAACCCAGACGGACGGGGGTTTGTATAACAGTTATCTTAACACTCCTTCTCTCCCTTTTCATATTTTCCCCCTTAGCCCACGGAGGTAATATCCGCAACGAAAAGACTGTGCCGCTCATGGAACGGGGAAAACCGGTAATATTGCCATGAAGCGTATGACGAAAGAGGTTTAAATATGACCGAAGAGAACCACACCCCTTCAGTTTGGAGCCGGCGGGGCTTTCTTAAAGCCGCCCTGCTGGCGTCAATCGGCGCCCCGGCCTTGATGTTTTCCTGTGTGGGCGCCAAGCGCTTATTGGTCAATCCCTGTCTAAACCCCGTGGATGCGGCTGTCAATCAAAGTCCGTGGGTAGTGCGTGCCTGGCAGGGTCTTGATCCCGCCAAGGTATGGGATTGCCATGTGCATCTGGTGGGCATTGGAGATAGCGATCATGGGCTATATGCCGTGCGAAAGTTATGGAGCCTGTGGCATCCGGTACTCTACGCCCAGCGTTTGTTTTATATGAACGCGTCCTGCGTTTCGACAGAATCTGGAACCGTTGATGAAAACTACGTGAGCCGCCTCGCATCCCTCACACGAAATATGCCCGCCGGAGCCAAAGCGATGCTCTTTGCACTTGACTGGTTCCACAGTGATGACGGACAGGAGGTTCCTGAATTAAGCACCTTCTACGTGCCCGACAGTTATGCCCGCCAAATGGCGAAAGAATATCCTGACGTTTTTGAATGGGTGGCCTCAATACACCCCTATCGGCCTGACGCGATAGACAGGCTGGAAGCCGCTGCGGCACAAGGTGCCCGGGCGGTGAAATGGCTGCCTCCGGTGCAGAACATTGACCCTGCATCGAAGCGGTGCGATGCTTTTTTCGCCGCTCTCTCGCGTTTGCGTCTTCCACTGATATGCCATTGCGGTGAGGAAAAAGCGGCACAGAGCGCCCTGCTCGCTCATTTGGGTAACCCTCTGCGCCTGCGCCGGGCATTGGATATGGGTGTGAAGGTGGTGGTATCACATTGCGCAAGTTACGGTGAAGACGAAGACCTTGACCAGCCTGGTACTCGACGGGCAAGTTTCGATCTTTTCGCCCGTCTCATGGAGCGGCCCGAATGGAAAGAAAACCTCTTTGGTGACATTTCGGCCACCGTACTCCTTAACCGCAAGAGAGAAATACTCCGCACCCTGCTTACGCGCGAAGACTGGCACAATCGGCTGCTCAACGGCTCCGATTATCCCCTGCCAGGGATACTTCCGATAGTTTATCTGCCACGGCTCGTACGTCATGGCCTGTTACCGCAAGAATCAGTGGCCGATCTTCAGACATTGCGCCAGGTCAATGCTCTGCATTTCGATCTGGTACTCAAACGCTCATTGAGTTGGCAAGGGAAATCATTTCCTGCACGAATATTCGAAACCCGTGCATTTTTTGAGGCCACATAAGACAGATTCCAGCAAGGTTGAAGAAGAAATTCCTCCTGCCATATAAAAGCGAGGCTTTAATAAAGAAAGATGATTTTTTGCGAGAATATTCCTTAACCAATCTTCCCTTTTTGGGTATAAACTCATCAACATAAACGGAGGAACGATTACATGCTCCAATCACCATGCCCGCAGTCTGTCTTTACAGAAGGAGAAAAATTTGGGGGATTTGAAATTAAGCGCGTGACGCCCCTGCCTGATATCCGTCAGACGGCTTATGAAATGATCCATCTGGAGACGAAGGCCGATGTCCTTCATCTCCATAACGACGATCCGGAAAATGTTTACGCCATATGTTTTCGCACTCCTCCCCACGATTCAACGGGTTTGCCCCATATCCTGGAGCACTCCGTTCTGGCCGGTTCCAAGCGTTATCCCCTTAAAGACGTGTTCAACGAATTGCATCGAGGCTCCTTGCAGACCTTTATCAATGCCTTCACCTATCCCGATAAGACCGTTTATCCCGTTGCCAGTCAGGTGAAAAAAGACTTTTTTAATCTGGCTCAGGTTTATACGGATCTTGTCCTGCGTCCCCGCCTTCTGAAGGAAACTTTTCAGCAGGAAGGGTATCATTTCGCATGGTCTGATGAAAACAACCTGAACAGCAGCCTTGCCATCTCCGGGATCGTCTATAATGAAATGAAGGGTGCCTACTCTTCACCGGATTCACTCATGTTTAAGGCGATTCAGGAAAATCTTTACCCTGATACGGTATATAGAAACGATTCCGGGGGCAGTCCGGAGGTTATTCCCGATCTCACTTACGAACAGTTTCTCGCTTTTCACCGCGCCTACTACTCCCCTTCCAATGCGCGATTCTTTTTCTACGGCAATATTTCACCGCAAGAATGTCTTTCATTTCTGGATGAGGCTCTGCAAGGATTTGAGGCAATAGCGGTAGAATCGCGCATTGCGGATCAACCGCGCTGGAATGCGCCCCGCCGTGTTGCCGGAGAATATCCTGTGAATCCGGAAGAGGAAACGCAGCCGTCAAAGGCTGTCGTGAATATCGCCTGGATGCTTGCGGATAATCTGGATTATGAAACGGTAATTTTGCTGGAAATTGTATCATGGGCACTTGTTGGCAGTAATGCCGGGCCTTTGAAGAAAGCCCTTTTGGAGTCCGCCCTCGGCGAGGATCTTTCGCCCGTGACCGGCCTGGAAAAAGACCTGAAACAACTGGCCTTTATGGTTGGTTTGCGCGGTACAGACGCAGGACGGGCAGAGGCGATTGAATCCCTGATTATTGATACGCTTTCACAAATTGCGGACAGCGGTTTTGATCAGGATCTCATTGAGGGCGCTTTGCATCAGGTCGAATTTCAGGCCAAAGAAATTCATCGCGGCGTCTATCCATATGGCATCACTCTTATGGGTCATGTTCTGCACACGTGGCTCTATGATGGCGATCCTTTGGCGGGGCTGAATTTTTCCCAAATTATTGCAAATATACGAACCCGCTGGAACAAAGAACCAGATCTTTTTCAGAAAATTCTCCGCCAGTGGTTTTGTGATAACCCTCATCGCCTTATGTCAGTCATGACGCCCAGCGCCGCTTATCAGCAGGAACGGGAAGCGCGGGAGAATAAATTTTTGCAGGATATCGCGGTGAATATGTCGTGGGAAGAACGCGAAAAGATCGCGGCAGAGGCCCTTCGTCTGCAATCTTTTCAGGCGGCAAGCGACCCGCCGGAAGTGCTGGCGTTAATTCCCGCCGTTGGTATTCACGACCTTTCCCGTGAATTGGACATGATACCGGTAACGGCGGATTCCAGAGAAGACGTTGTCCTGCTGACACACGAATTATTTACCAATGACAGTGCCTATCTTCACCTTACCTTTGATATTTCCCATATCGCCGATGAGTGGCAGCCCTATCTGCCTTTACTGTGCAGATTTATGGTGAAACTGGGGGCGGGCAAACATGATTATGACGAAATGGCGAAACGGATTGCCTTGAAAACAGGAGGCATTTCCGCTTCCCTGGCGTCGGGATACAATATCGAAACGGGAAAAGTTTGGCAGAAATTGATTGTCCATATCCGTATGCTTTCCCGCAATATTTCGGAAGCCATCCAAATTCTTGACCATATCCTGTTTCAGGGAAAACTGACGGAATTGTCCAAAATCAAAGATCTTGTGTTTGAAGGGAAGAATAACCTTTATGCGGCTGTCGTCCCCTCGGGACATATATTCGCCAAACGGACCGCGGCTTCTTCTCTTAGCCTGGCCGCCTACCGGGAAGATCAATGGCATGGGAGAAGGCAGTTACAGTTTCTTGCCGGTCTAACGGATAACTGGGATGCCAAACGTGATGATTTCATCGCCCGCATAGCCGATCTTAAAGAGCAAATCTTATGCAGGAATAACCTGCTACTGAATTTTACCGCTGACGACAGGTCGCTTCCTGTATTATTGGAAGAAACGGACGCCCTTGCCGCCCGGATGGGGAGAACAGCCTTTATGCCGGTCGAAACGCCTCTTCCCGTATTTTCCGGTCATGTGGGAATAAGTATTCCCGCTCAGGTTTCCTATGTGGCCCATTCATTTCCCGCACCCATTTACGGAAATCCTCTTTCCGCACCGCTTTTTGTTCTGTCCCGTCTTCTTTCCGATGGTTTCCTCT
>JAITWQ010000182.1 GCA_031285215.1 Syntrophobacterales bacterium
GCTGGCGCTTGCGTTCATCTATCTGGTGCTTTCCGCGCAATTCGAGAGTTTTCTCGACCCCTTCATCATCATGCTCACCGTGCCGCTCTCGATGGCGGGCGCGCTTGGCGCGTTGTGGCTCACCGGCGGCACCCTCAACGTTTACAGTCAGATTGGTCTTATCACCCTGATTGGTCTCATTACCAAGCACGGTATTCTCATCGTTGAATTTGCCAATCAGCTGCGCGGTACGGGCAAAGATGTGCTGGAGTCTGTGATCGAAGCCGCCGTGCTTCGGCTGCGTCCCATCCTGATGACGACCGGCGCCATGGTGTTGGGCGCGATTCCCCTGGCCTTTGCCACCGGCGCGGGTGCGGAAAGCCGTCAGCAAATCGGGTGGGTAATCGTCGGCGGGGTACTCTTAGGTACTTTTTTCACCCTTTTTGTCGTGCCCACGGTCTATACTTTCCTTGCACGTTACCGCAGGGCGGCTGTGTCCACGCCAGATACGGCATAGCGTTTGGGAGAATATATAAAACCTGACAGATGCTTTTATTTTTTTGGGCGTGGTAATAACAGCTGATTTCTATTGCCAAACAGCGCCGTATATTGTACTTTTTGACATTAATTATATGCCGCTTTCATCATTGTTAATTACCATTGACAACACCCGGAGCAGTTACTATATAGAACCGTTAGGATTTGCATCGGCGAGAGTGGCGAAACTGGAAGACGCACTGGACTTAGGATCCAGCCCGTGCAAGCGGATAGGGGTTCAAATCCCCTCTCTCGCACCAAAATAACATTAGAAGGAGTTCAATACCGTGGCGGAATCATGTATTAAGTTTGAAGACCTCAGTCAAATTAAGAAAAAATTATCCTTTACTTTGCCCTGGGGGGAAGTAGAGGCAGAATTGGATAAAGTTTATGATGACCAGAAGAGAAAGGTTAAACTGAAAGGATTTCGTCAGGGAAAAGTGCCCCGCAAGATTCTGGAAACATATTTTAAGGATAATGCGGAAGTGAGTGCGGCGGCGAATCTCATCGAAAAGCATTACCGGGAAGAATTGGATCAGCGCAAATTAAAGCCCGCCGGTTACCCCGCCATTGATCATAAGGGATTTTCTCAGGGAGAGAATTTTGACTTTACCATCACTGTTGAAATAGAGCCGGAATTTGATCCCCAGGGATATGTGGGCCTTGAACTCGAAAAGGCCGATCCCCAGGTTACGGAAGAAGTCATTAATAAAAAGCTGGAAAAGATCCGCCATATGTACAGCACCCTGGAGGATGTGACGGAAGACCGCGGGCTGCAGAAGGGCGACTTTACGTCAATTGAATTTGAAGGCCGCCTTGACGGAGAGGAAGTCAATGAACTTAAATCGGATAATTATTTTCTGGAGATCGGATCGGGACAGTTTTTGGAAGATTTCGAAGAAAACATGATGGGAATGAAAAAGGGCGAAACGAAGAATTTTCCCTTCTCTTTCCCCGCAGATTACCATATTGACACGATTGCCGGTAAGAATGTTGATTTTACCGTCACCTTAAAAGATCATAAGTTCCGCGTTGTTCCGGAGCTTAACGAAGATTTTGTCAAAAATTTCAAACGGTTCAATACTTTAGCGGAATTAAGGGAAGATCTTGTCAAGGAGCTGGCCGTGCAAATGGAAAGAAAATCAGAATCTAATCTCAAGGAAGATATGGTTAACCGTCTGCTTGAAAACAATGATATTGAAGTTCCGGCGGCGATGAAGGAAAATCAACTGGAGCAGATGACCTATGAAGCTGTCCGGCATTGGATGGGCAGTGGTTTTCCCCAGGAAAGGGCAAAAGCCATGGCGGAAAGCATGCGGGATAAGATGGCCCAGGACGCCGAACGGGTTGTTAAAGCCGGGATGATTCTCAGAGCCATTGCCGCGAAAGAAAATCTTTCCATCACGGAAGAGGAAAAGGAAGCAAAGTTCAGAAGCCTCGCCGAGTATTATGGAACGGAATACGAATCCCTGAAAAAACACTACAATACTGCCGATATGATGGAAGGAATGGAAAGAGAGCTTCTTACCAAGAAAGTGATAGACTTTATTACGGAGAAAGCCATTATCACGACGGTCCAAAAAGAGCTTGACGTCTAGAGAAAGGGGAGTTCCATGGCTTTGATTCCGATCGTAGTAGAACAGGATGGGAGAGGCGAGAGGGCCTATGATATTTATTCCCGCCTGTTGAAAGATCGCATCGTTTTTCTTGGCACCGCCATCAATGATGATGTGGCCAACGCGATTATTGCCCAGTTTTTGTACCTGGAGTCGGAGGATCCGGAGAAAGAAATATTCTTTTACTTAAACTCGCCCGGAGGAAGCGTGACGTCCGGCATGGCCATTTACGATACGATGCAATATATCCGCCCCCCTGTCTCGACCGTTTGTCTCGGTCAGGCGGCAAGTATGGGAGCATTTCTCCTGGCGGCAGGCGAGCGGGGAAAACGCTACGCCCTCCCCAATTCAAGGATTTTGATTCATCAGCCCATGGGCGGCGCCCATGGACAGGCGACGGATATTGACATTCATGCCAGAGAAATATTAAGGTTGCGGGGCGAGCTGAATCGCATTTTGTCCACCCTTACGGATCAGCCCTTGGAGAAAATTGAAGCGGATACAGAGCGGGATTATTTCATGACCAGTGAACAGGCCAAAGAATACCGTATTATAGACGAAATTATTGCCAGGCGGAGCGCTTGATAAAAAGATAGAAAGAGGTTTTTTATGTCTAAAAAGCCAGATAACAGGCACAGGGAGCAGGAAATAATGCAATGCTCGTTCTGCGGAAAGGATCAGAACGATGTGCGCAAGCTGGTTGCCGGTTCCGATGCCTGTATATGCGACGAGTGTATTCATTTGTGCCGTTCCATCATTGAGGAAGACAAGAAGGATTGCAATGACAATTCCCTCCAGAAAATTCCGGAGCCCAAAGAAATAAAATCATATCTGGACCAGTATGTCATCGGCCAGGAAAAATCGAAAAAGGTTCTCTCCGTGGCCGTTTATAACCACTACAAACGGCAGGCTTATGAAGCTTCTCTGTCTGCTGACGTGGAAATCCAGAAAAGTAATATTCTCCTGATTGGCCCTACGGGTTCCGGGAAAACTCTCCTGGCGAAAACCCTGGCGAAGATTTTGAAAGTGCCCTTTACCATTGCCGACGCCACGTCTTTGACCGAGGCCGGTTATGTCGGGGAAGATGTGGAGAATGTTATTCTCAGTCTCTTGCAGAATGCCGATTATGACGTGGAGAAGGCGTCGCGGGGAATCGTTTATATTGATGAGATTGATAAAATAACGAAGAAATCGGGGAATCCGTCCATTACGCGCGACGTATCGGGAGAAGGCGTCCAGCAGGCCCTTTTAAAGATTATGGAGGGAACGATAGCCAACATCCCGCCCAAGGGAGGACGTAAACATCCCCAGCAGGAGTTTATTCACATTGATACGTCAAACATCCTCTTCATTTGCGGCGGGGCTTTTAACGGATTGGAGGATATCGTTGCCAAGCGCCTGGGTGTGAACGCTCTTGGTTTTGGTGCGGAAATCAAGGCTCG
>JAITWQ010000187.1 GCA_031285215.1 Syntrophobacterales bacterium
ATCCTGTGCCGCCGCTGATGGTCACGATATTATCCGTGGCCGTAACGGAAGCGGAAGCACTTCCGCTGCGGACAGCCCCGCCGTAAATATTGCCGTAAGCGGGGTCGGTTCCAAAAATGCCGCCGCTGATAGTCACACTGTTGCCGCTGGCCGTGGCAGTACCGGAGACGCTTTGGGCCCACCCGCCGTAAACATTTCTGTTCACCGTGCCGCCGCTGATGGTCGCAGTGTTGCCGCTGGTCGTAGCGCTGCCGGAATCGGTTTGGGCATGACCACCGTAAACATTCAAGCCCACCGTACCGTTGATACTGATATTGACGGTGTTGCTGTTGGCCGTAACGGAAGCACCACCATCGCTGAAGGATTTTCCGCCGTAAACATCGTGGGACACACTGCTGTTACCGCTGATGGTCGCAGTGTTGCCGCTGGTCGTGGCGATACCGGAATTTGGCCATAATACCACCTCGGCAGCTCCACCTGTAACACTATACGCCGTGCTGTCTGTGATAATAACGGCGTTGTCGGAAGCAGTGGCAGAGCCAGGCTGTAGTAATATGGCCCATCCACCGATAACACGATCCCCAATCATGTTGCCGCTGATGGTAACGCTGTTACCGGTAGCCGTGGCAGAAACGATATTTCCCCCGGCTAACCCGCCAATAACAGATCCACCCACATTCCGACCAATCTTGGTGATGACCTTGTTGTCGGTGACGGCCTCGGAATCAAACATATTCACCGCGCCGAAAACGGAACCAGGTACATTACCATCAATGGTGATTTCGTTGCCCTCAATGCTGCTGCTTTGGGTGTTGCTATTTTGTGGAGCCACTGAATCAGTATGGGAATCCAACAAAGGGTCGGTGATGTTTTGCAGGAATGGCGGTGGGGTACCGGTCCAAGTGATGGTTTCTCCCGCCATAGCCGCTCTTGGCAAAAGTGCCGGTGAGAGAAAAAAGGCAAGAACCAGACAAAACACAAGGCGTGCTGCGGCACGGCCGAAAAAACAAAGATACGGTTTTTCAAGGTAGAAAGGAAGGATTTCCCCGCCGTCACGGGGCAGCGCTTCATCAAAGGCGCGGGGGAAAATGGTATGGGTTGGTTTTACTTTCATGAGAACCTCCTTGTTTAAAAAAGCCGCGTCAGGAACACAAAAGCAGGTAAAAGTGAGAGCCGCCACACCTATTCCGAAGGAAAATTATATCATGCGCTATGGGGACAAAATATCCCCCGCCCGAAAAAAAAACAAGGGTTTTTATACAAAGTTCAGGAGTAATGTGTATTATTGCCGTCATTGCATGCCAACCACGCAATAATACAACGCTTTTGCCGGAGATCAACACCGCCGTGCAATAGCTTGCGGCATAGACAGGTGATTATTTAGGGAAGATTCCAACGATGGAAAACTATTAACTAAAACTTTAATAATAATAACTCATCTCCGTGAAATTACATATGTTTCACAGAGATGAGCTGATGGGATTATACCTTTCTTATCCGACAGGCAAAGTTTTTCATGGCCGGATAACCCGTCACGGGGTCGTTAGGATACCTTTTTGTTAAAACATTTTCGTTCTGCTCCCCTTCCCAGCCGTGGGTAATACCGGCAACGCCCGGCCTCATATCGTCACTGACATGGACCTTCATCCTGATTTGCTTCTGGGGTGTTTCCACAAAAACAGCGTCACCTTCATCAAGGCCGTACTCTTTGGCCGTAAGGGGATGAACCACAACACGGGCGTCCGGCACGGCATGGCGCATGGGGGGAATATTACGGTATTGCCAGCCCACGTATTCCTTAATCCGGTAACCGGTCAAAGCGATCAGGGGATATTTCTTAAAAAGTTCCGGCGTGGATAAGGGGCTTTCGTGACATTCGACGTAGCGGGGCAAGGGATCATAACCGGCGTCAGCCAAAGTCTGGGAATATATTTCGTATTTTCCCGATGGCGTGCGTATTTTATCGTTCATGTGATAGCTTCGCTGGCCAAACCACATGCCCGACGGATGTTCCACATCCAGCTGCTCTCTGGTGATGCCGCTGGGTTCAAGGAGGAAATCAAGCAGCTCTTCATCCGTTTTCCAGGGGAAATATGATTCATATCCCATTTTTCTTCCCAACTCGGCGAAAAATTTCCAATCGGGCCAGCACTCTCCGACAGGTTCAATAATCCTGCGATTGAGCAAGCAGTAGCTCATCCCACCCGTAAGGCCGTAATTCATGGCTAGTCCCAGCCGTTCCGGGTTGGACGAGGCGGGCAGGACATAATGGGCAAGTCTGGCCGTTTGGGTCATAAAGAGATCCATGACCACCACCAGATCCAGTTTTTTCAGAGATGCGACAAAAGCGTCTGAGTCAGGCCAGGCGGCGGCCATATTGCTTCCGTTGACTAAAAAGGCCTTAACGGGATAGGGATTCTCTTCCAGAATGGCTTCCGGCAAATCCCATTGTCGCCCATAGGGAGACGTCATGCCCCAAAATCCGTGGAAAATCGGGTAATCTTTACAGCCAATGGGCATTTGCCCCGCATATCCGTCAACGACGCGCAGATCGGGTAAACGCATGAAGGGATTCTGGCACCAGCCGCCGGGAGTATTAACATTTCCCGTAATGACCATCAAAAGAGCAACGGCGCGGTGAAACTGGAAGGCGTTAACATGATGGTCCAGTACACAGATTGATTCCTCAATACACGCCTTTTTCGCCCCCGCGAATACACGCGCCGCATAGATAATATCCTGGGCGGGGATGTCACAGACAACTGCTGCCCGCTCCGGCGTGTATTCCTTAACGTGTTCCTTTAACTTATCAAATCCAAGAGTGTGTTTTTCAATGAATTCCCGGTCATATAGTCCGTCATTAATAATTACATTGATCATGGCCAGGGCTAAAATATCATCCGTTCCCGGGCGCACCTGGAGAAACATACCCTTTTTGGCCAGAGGAATCCGTACCGGATCAATGACGATTAACTTTAATCCCTGTTCCAGCAATTTGTTGATTCTTCCCGCCAGGGGCGGCTCCGAAGCATCGGGATTATGCCCCCATAAAATGACACATTCGGAATTATCAGGATCGGACAAGGGGTACATACCCATGGTCAGCTGTCTGGCCATGATCCGGGAACGGAAACAGTGGGCTTCAATGGAAAAATAATTCGGCGTGCCGAAAACGCCCCGCCAACGCTGGGCAAAGGCGGAAATCTGAAAATCTTCGGCACCCTTGGAACCTACGGAAAGGGCCACCGCTTTCGCTCCGTGTTTATCCTTTATATCCAGCAGTTTTTGCCCTATTTCCTCCAAGGCCTGATCCCAGGAGATGCGGTCAAAACCGCCGGAACTGTTCCGTTTTAAAGGATATTTCAGGCGGTCCGCCGCGTAAACCCAATCGGGCATACGGCGTCCCCTTTCACAGATAACGCCGCGGTTGAAAGGATGCTCTTCCATGCCTTCCACTTTGACGAGCCGTCCATCCTTCACATGGGCATTGATTCCGCAAACCTGAAAGCACATCATGCAAACTGTTTTGTACACTTTCGTTTCTGACGATTCCATCTGCAAACCTCCTTATAGTAATGATAAACAGGGCGTCTCTAAAAACCGGTTGTCTGTCATCGCAGCGGGCAGGAATTTCGCATTACTCCCCTGCCCTGCCGTTCTTCTTATCGCCATGACGGGTTAATAGATATTACCGTAATACAAACACGCGACACTCCACTTTATCATAAAAGTGGTTGTGTTACAAATTCAAGTTTCAAGTCCTTAGAGAAATTCCCCTGTTTTTGCCGCCGGGCCGACCACCGGCGCACTCGTTCCCTTTCTCCGGCCGCGCCGTTACATGACAGCAGCAGGCTGGGTCACATAAGACGACTGAGCCGCATAAGAAGGCAGTATCCCGGGCATCTCATAGACCTCATGGGCAATACCGGCAAATTGATCGGAAACGGACTGAAAAATCTCCACAAGGCACGGGTCAAAATGCGTACCCTTCCCCTCCCGAATGATGGCGGCTGCCTCTTGGGTAGGAAATGACTTTTTGTAGGGGCGGGAAGACACCAGTGCGTCGTAAACATCCACAATAGCCATAATACGGCCTTCCAAAGGGATGTCCATTCCACGCAAACCATTGGGATAGCCATTACCATCCCATTTTTCGTGGTGTGTTCCCGCAAATGCCCTAGCATACTGAAAGAAGCTGTGATCGTCTGTCATTTTCTCCATGTGGTTGATGGCGTCCACGCCTATTTTCACATGGTTCTTCATAATCTCAAATTCTTCCGGGGTAAGCTTGCCCGGCTTATTTAAAATGGCGTCGCTGATACCGATTTTGCCCACATCGTGCAGCTGTGCCGAGGGCAGCACATAATCAGGATTCCAGAGGGAAGTTTCTTCACTGTACACCCCCTTTTCTTTTAGCTTTTCGAGCATACAGCTCAGTAATTTTTGTGTCCGCGATATGTGTCCGCCCGTTACATCGTCCCGGCATTCAACCAGGTCAGCCACAATCCCCAGAACCGCGTTTTGCAGCTGCCAAACCTGTCCGTTTTTCAGCATGAGCATTTTCTGCATTGTCAGGTTCTGACTTTTAAGCTCTTCTTTATAGGCAATAAGAGTCAAATGCGTTTCAATTCTTCTCAGGAGCAATGGCCCGGCAAAAGGCTTGTAGATATAATCCATGGCACCAAGATTCAGCCCTTCCAATTCATTTTCCAGCTCGCGTTTGGCCGTGAGGAATATGATGGGAATATCCCTGAAAGCGTCGTTGCTTTTCAAAAGCCGCGCCGTTTCGTAACCGTCCATGTCCGGCATTTCCACATCCAGCATGATCAGGTTGGGTGATACCCATTCCAGCAGCTCGAACAGTTTTACTGCCGAATAGGCGGGATAGACCTCATAAAAGGGCTTGAGTATATTCTTGCAAGCCACCAGGTTGGTTGTGTTGTCGTCAACCACAATGATTTTTTTCCGTTTTGCCGTCATTTTCATACCTCCTCATGCTTCGTGAGACGTTTTACTGCTTCAGAAAAATCAGACGCGTTAATTTTTTCCCGCAGCCACGATATGAGGGATTCATCCTCATCGTAGCTTGCACTTTCCAGTTCATCCATGACCATATCAATTCCGTCCATGTCGTATTTCTCGCAGCACTGACGCAGACGGCACAGAAGTTCTTTTCCGGGAGCGGGCTGCCGCGGCTTGGATAATTCAGCGCGGGATTCGTATTCCCCAAGCCACGCCTGTATATCCGCCACAAGCTTTTCCGCACCGATTAAAAGGGCGTGATTGTTTCTCAAAACTTCCGGGAAATCGCCGGATTTTGCCAATTCCTCCAAAAACGCGGCCTCTTTCATGATGGCCTCTGCACCGATGTTGCCGCTGGAACCCTTCAAACCGTGAACGGAAACGGCGTAACCCGGCAGGCTTTCCGGCGTAACATTTCGCAGCTGCTCTAAGAGAGACGGCGTGCTGGCGGCATAGGAATGGAGAACCGCCAGGTAAGCGTTTTCATCTCCGCCGAAGCGGGCCAGGCCGGTTTCGGTGTTTAATCCGGTGATTTTAATTTCCCGCCTTTTTTCTCCGGAGGGAAACTCTTCATGTTCTTCTTTTTCTTCCTTGGACCTGTCCCGCACCCACTTGCGAATGACCGCATCCAACTGCGCAATATCAATGGGTTTGGATACAAAAGCCTGAAAACCGTTCGCCAGAAACATCTGCTCATTCCCGGAAATGGCGTTGGCTGTCAGGGCAATAATAGGAACGGTTTTGGCGTATTCTGTCCCGATTTCCTCCCGAATAATCCTGGTGGCTTCGATTCCATCCATTCCGGGCATCATATGGTCCATAAAAATGGCGTTATATCTGCCGTCTTCCGCGCGGACGGCGTCAATGGCCTGCTGGCCGCCGGTTACACAGTCAATTTGCATCCCGTAAGGCTTCATCATGCCTCTGGCCACGTCGAGGTTCGGAACCAGATCATCCACGACAAGCACCCGGGCATATGGCAGGGTGATGCGCGTCTGCCACGCGTTTTGCTTGCGCTTTGTCGCAGTGTGGCGGAATCTTTTCAGATTTTCCGCTACTTTCGGGCCGATGACAGTGTCACTGACGAACTTTTGGCGGAATCTTATGGTGAAAACGCTGCCCTTCCCATATTCGCTTTCCGCAGTAATCGTGCCGCCCATCATTTTCACAACACCACTGGTAATAGAAAGGCCAAGGCCGACGCCTTCTATTTTGCGGTTGGCTTCTTTGTCCATTTGGGCATATTCGGAAAACAAGTCGGCAAGGGCCTCCTGCCTGATACCGATACCCGTGTCCTTAATCCGGGCAGTCATCCAAACAGCGTCATCATCTCTGGTGCAGGTTATCCCCAGTTCCACCGTTCCTTCCTTTGTATATTTAAAGGCATTGCTCAACAGGTTGTTAAACATTTGCTTAATTCTCAGTTCGTCGCCGTAAAGGCGTACCGGCAAATCGTCGCCGATATCAAGGACAAAGGTAATGGGCTTTTCCCCTATGTGCAGGATGCTTTGGGTAATGGTATCGTTGATCATGCTGGGGAGGTCATACTCCGTTTCCACGAGTTCAAATTTGCCCGCCTCTATCTTGGAAATATCCAAAATGTCATTGACCGTCCTTAAGAGAACCGCGCCGGCGTTATATATGTTTTCCAGGTTTTCGTAAGATTTTCCGCTTAGCTCTCCATCCGCAAGGGCCAGTTCGGAAAAACCAATAATGGCGTTTAACGGGGTGCGCATTTCGTGGCTCATTTTGGCCAGAAAATTAGATTTAACCCGGCTGGCCTTCTGCGCCTTCTCCAGGGCTTCTTCCAATTCTACGGCAGAGGCGGCAATGTTTTGCAGCATACCGTTGCGCAGCAGAGCGTTGGCAATTACCATGCCTCCGGAACGCAAAATACTGATTTCCTCTTCCGAAAAGGTACGCTCATGACGGCAGTCGTCAAGGCTGAAAAACCCCCAAAACTGGTCATGTAAAAACAAGGGAATGATCACAATGGATTTTATCTCATAGGAATTCAGGAAGAACTGATCCCTCTGCGGCATTGCGGAAAGAGGCCCGTTTATATATTCGCCGCGCAAAAATTTGCTTTTCCAGCCGGGGACGTCACTGTACCTGAACTTCAGGCCGCCGGGAACAGGTACTTTTTGCCGCCCGACGTCACTTAGCCATTCATATCTGTGGACAAAGTAAAGTTCGCCATCTTCCATTTCATTTTTCCAGATTTGCACGCGGTCAACATCCACGCAGCGCCCCATGAGTTCCATGCCTTCCAGAAACGAAGTTTCTATGTTTTCTTCGTCCTCTGCCGTGAGCATTACGGCGGCCACACGGTTCACCGTTTTAAGTAAAACGTTCCGCCGTTCAATTTCTTCCATCATCTGCTTGTGTTCTCGCAGATCCCGGGCATAGCCGGCCACCACATGATCATCCTCATATTCAACGCGGATAAGGGTGATTTCCGCCGGTATCGGCGTGCCGTCCAGGAGCTGGTGCATCCATTCAAAGACGCATTTGCCCTCTGCAAAGGCTTTGCGGATATACGTTACCGCCTTTTCCGCAGAAAGCTGCCCATCGGGCTGATATTTTGGAGAGAGGTCGGAAAACCGCTCTAAATAATCCTGCTGATCCCTTAGTTTAAAGAGCTTAACGGCCTCTTCGTTGCAGGCAAAAATTCTAAAATCCCTGCTCCACAGATTGATACAAAGGGGACTTGCGTCAATCATGAGGAGAGTACGGTCGTGGGCTTTGCGGATTTTATCTGCCTGATCCCGGACGGTCTCGTTCAGTTTTTCCAGGTTACGGTTTTGCGCCTCTATCTTATAAAAAGGCCGCACGGCGAGGCCAGAGAAAGAAACGGCGGTAGCGCACCCGGCAATCAGGAAAAGCAGGGAAGCAAAAAGCAGCCCCCTTTGCACATCAGAGAAAGGAATTTCATTCAGAGGCAGCGCCACGGCGATGTACCAGTCTGTTTCACCATTGGAAATACGCTTATAAGTGCAAAGACGCTCCACGCCGTCGAATTTGTAATGTCCCCTCCCCTCCTCTGCGGCAAGCATCTGCTGTATAAATTCACTCATTGTTTTCATTTCATGGTCGCGGGGATCCCGTTTGGCCTCATTAATATAATTCTGTCGCTCCAAAACCAGTTTCTTTCGGAAATTGGCAATCACCGTACCCTCTCCGTCAAGCATGTAGATGCTGCCGGTCTGCCAGACTTTGTAGTCCGAAAGAAGATCGGAAAAGGTCATCCCCGATATGGTTGCCCCCAAAACCATGCCCGAACTCACGGGAGTGAACACATACATGACAACGCCCATATTGCCATCACTGATCGTAGTGGAAATAACCGGTTTGCCGTCACGGGCAATTTGTATGTATGGGCTTATTTCCGGTATTTGACCGGCATCTGCGGACTGGCCCGCACGGGCAATGATCTTCTCATGGTCAAAAACCGTAAGTCCCGTAAAAGCAGGAAACCTGTCCAGTTTGGATTTCATGAGTTTTTCCATCTCTTCGCCGGTCTCTGCCATGCGGAGCCGTTCGGCGATAGCGGCGGCGTCTCCCTGCAAAAAGAGGATGTTTGTGGTGATCAAGCCATCCGCGATATCCCGGGCAAGGGAGAGATCATGGCCCGCCGCTTCCGTGATGCTTTTTTTGGTGAAGTACAGGCTGGAAAAAAAGTTCGTCAGGGTAACGGCAAAAATGATAAACAATATTGCCATGGAAACCTTTATGCGTATGGACATCATTTGTCACCTCCCTGTAATCTGCAAAAACGCCATGAGGGCTTTACCCGCCAGCAATGTTTTTCAGAGGAGCGTCTAAGCTCCTTAATTTTAACTATAAACTGTGGTGCGACACCAGTGTCAAATACAATCTTTGCATTGTATTAGTCTGAATTATGTAATAATATTATGATATTAATTATATTTGAGAAAAATTTTTCCCCAGATCAGCGTCAATATCTATTGTTTAACACCATCGTTTATCCGGAGAACATTTATTTTATAAGCGATGATTTTCACCATAAACTATGGCGCAACACCACGATCAAAGAAAATTTTTATCGTGTTTTACAGTAAATTATGTAATAATATCTTCATGTTTGTTATGGAAATTATCACTTCTGCGCCGGAAGATCGGGGTTGACGTCACTGCCAATCCCTTAACCTTAACCCACGAAAATTCCGCCGCCATAGCTGAGAAAAGTTATGATGAAAAGAAGAGGTATAAAAAGTTTTCTGATTGTTCTGGTGCTGGCCTCGTTTTTCGCCACCGCCGCTTGGGGAGAGCTATGCAGCCAAGCTCAGCTTCATGAAATTAAGGCCGTCACAAAGGAAACCAAATATATCACCTATGCCAGGGCTGTACACATTCTCTGCGGAGATAAGACGGGAGGAGGCCATTTTTACCCGGGAAACAAGGGAAAAACAGCCTTTCCCAAAGATTGGACAATCAGGGATGTTCTCATCTCCATAGATCAGGCAGTGGAAAACACTCCGCGGCGGGATTGGCGAGGTCCTCAATCCAACGGTAATTATTATATTATTCGGAAAAAATACCACTATGATCCGGGAAAAACGGCCATCACCCTGAAAACCGTCATCCGTAAGAATTGTATGGTCGTCACCGCCTATCCCCAGCGATAAGAGGAGTTGTCCATGAAATTTACCAAACATTATCAAACTCTTGAGCGATTATTAGGAACGGCGGCAAAGGAATTGGAAGGGGCCATTGACAGCAAAGCCCTGAAGGAAGCCTTGGGTTATCTGGAAGACGGCGAATATGGCTTGTCGTATGAATGCCTCCTGGCCGGACTGAAAAAACGCGGTCTCCCCGTCCCCGCATCTCTGGCAAAAGCCGCGAAAAAAATGGATATTTCGTAGATTGATTGAAAATGGAAAAAATATTATGATCTAAACTCAAAGAAATCGAAAACTTATCACAACTAGTTCTTTTTTAATATGAAAGTATATATTGTTGGTGAAGACCCTATTACATACACTAAGATAAAAAGAATACTGGCTTATTGTTCAGTTGCTTTTGGAATAATTTCAGAACTACCGATGTGCGTAAAAATTCAGATAGTTTGAATCGCATGATTCTAAGAATAGAAAATCTTTTAAATACCACTGCTAATCGGCACCTCTAAAGTACCTGTTGCTTTTCCCGATGTTCTTCCCGCAATAAGTCTTATACGATTTTAACGGGAGTAAAAGTTTCCAGGGGGACTTCAACAAAAATGGAAATCCAGCGGGCCATGGAACCGTTCCACAGGCCGGGCAATTCCAGGGCCTTCAGGGAACATCCCTTTTCCGATTTGACGGTAATACAAACAGCATTTTGATCGGCAAAATCTTTCAGATGGAAGCGGTTTCCCCGAAAATCTTTTATCCCGCAGACCAGATCAACGGGGTTGAAATGGGTAGAAGACGACCATATCTTCATCTGGTCAGGATCAGCGGTATTAACCTGAAATTGTTCAATGATCTGCCGGGAAAGG
>JAITWQ010000029.1 GCA_031285215.1 Syntrophobacterales bacterium
TTTTTTTACCACCCGGCCTCAAGGACAGTTGTGATGGGCGATTTGATTCAAAATAACAAAAGGCTTCAAGGCGGGCTATTTACCAACTTGGTTTTCAAAATGCTTGGGGTTTCTTACCCCGGCGGCGGAGTTGCATGGGACCTGCGGGTGTCATCATCAAAAGTGAAAACGAAAGCATCCATTGACAAAATTCTCTCATGGGATTTCGATAAACTAATCATTGCCCATGGGCCTTGCGTGATGAATGACGCAAAAGAATACATCAAACAAGCCTTTTCCTGGGCTGGTCCGCAATGAAATCCAGCATTTTATCTCTTATGCCGTCCCATTCCCTGTCAATCATCGGCATATGGCCGCCATGCGTAAACCGATAATAATCAACAAGATGGGAAGGAATTTTTTCAGCCGGGATATCCCCATTGGATACAGGAAGCTGGTTATCCGATGGGCTGAACAATATCAATGTCGGTACCGCAATCCTGCTAAAATCAAAATCAGGCATATCGCGGTACATCTTTATGTCATTAAACGAACCATCGTTCCGCAATGACGGCGGGGCTGTCATTTCAAAGAAACTGTCCAGAAAACGTAGCTTTGCCGGGTCGCCTTTAATGTAATCATAGCTGGCGCCCAGTTCCTTGGCATTCTTCCTGCGGAAGCTTTCTTTAAAGACTTTGCTTAAATTCCACATAATCCAGATACCCTTGTCGCTAAGGATCATCTTCTCAAAATTTGTAATCTTGTGCTCCCATTTATGCGACAGGGCACAAAATAAAATCAGTCCATTTACATATTCCGGATATTTCATCGCAAACCGGATTGCGGGCGGACCGCCGCCGGACCATGCGTGGACAAAAACGCTTTTTACATTCATGCTGTCCAAGAAAACCTTGAAAAAATCTGCCTGTGCTTCAACCGTATCACCCAGTCCCAAGGCCGTCCCTAAAAACCCCGGCCTGGAAGGTGTCATTACCCTATGCCCCCGGCCGATGAAATCCCCGAAAAATAACGGCCCGATGTCCGCCCCTGCCGGGGAGCCATGCGAATGCAAAATGGTAACTCCTTCGCTATCGCCAATATCCGTGTAATGGATAGTCCCCAGTTTGGTTTCGATATACTTTGCGCCATCAAAGGCCCTGTTCTTCATCGCTTCATACCATCTTTGGTATTTCATTCTAACCTCATATCGCCGTTGTTCAGGCTTTCTTTGCCGGCTGCTCTTCGGCAACAACATTCCAGTTTATCCCGAACTTATCCGTCACGGCGGCATGGAATACGCTGTAGAATGTTTCCGTCGGGGGGAGTGTTACCGTGCCGCCCCCGCAAAGCGCATCGAATACAGCCGCCGCTTCCCTGCCGGTTGGCAAAGCTGCGGAGAGCCTGATGGAATCACCCTTGGTGAATGCTTCCGTTTCATCCGCAAACCAGACATTTGTGCCACAGATAACCATTTCCCCGTGCATCACCCAAGTACGCAGGAGTTCAGGTGGTGTTTTGGAGCCTTCCGGCATATAATCGCCATAATTCATGACTTCCGGCTCATCGCAATTAAAAACAGCACGGTAGAAGTCAAGAGCGTCTTTACAGTCTCCATTGAAAACAAGATAAGGTGTAATCATTGTCATTTTCTCCTACATACAAATCTTTTACAAAACAGCAAGCGGCCTATTCAAATTATAACACGGCGAATCCAGAATAGCGACAGGGAAAATGGCTATCCCAAATGCACAATAAATGCTCTGTAAATTTCATAATCCATGTCTTTAAAAACATTAAAAACCACTTTAATCTCACTCTGGCTTTCAGCAATAAAATCCTTTACCGTTTTGATGGCGATTTCGGCTGCTTCTTTGTTGGGAAAGCGGAATTCGCCAGTTGAAATACAGCAAAACGCAATTGATTTTAATTCATGTTCTACGGCAATTTTCAAGAACCGCCGCGAAAGCGCAAACGCCAACCGGAAGTGTCCCTAAAAATGCCGTAATGAGTATCCAAATTAGAATATAAAAATACTACTGCCAAGCCAATCTGTTTTTTTGTACAAACTCCCTGAAAGTCTGTGGCTTTTTTCCCACTACTTCCTCAAAGACAGTGGTAACCTTTTTTGCCGTACCGAGCCGCGTCATCATGTACAGCATACCCATGACGGTGGAATACTCTTTGTCAAGCCCGCGCACTTCAATCCAGTATTTCTTGGCAAGGGACGGCGATGGGTTGGCATATGTAATCGTTCGGCCAAGTTCCTCGGACATAATTCTCGCGGCAGCAAAATAGTCAATCGCTTCCGCGCCAGTGATAGCGTAGCCCCTGTTTTGATGGCTTTCCGGCTCTGACAAAACCTTTGCGGTGATTTCGCCAATATCCTCTGCGTCAATAAAGCTGGTCAGCGCTTTCTTGACAGGTACGACAATGCGGTCAAAATGCTTGATTTCAAAAGCGTGTATGCCGCTTATGTTCTGCATGAAAAAGCTGGGCCGGATATGGCAGTAGGGCAACCCCGCCCGCTCAATATATTTTTCGATT
Organism: Syntrophobacterales bacterium; assembly: GCA_031285215.1. Classification (GTDB taxonomy): domain Bacteria; phylum Desulfobacterota; class Syntrophia; order Syntrophales; family JAAYKM01; genus JAAYKM01. The sequence goes on from JAITWQ010000029.1 coordinate 2,524, forward strand.
TTGTGGTGTGGCGGTACGGGGTTGTTTTCCACGCCAATCAGCGAAAGGAAGCTGACCAGTCTCATATCGCCCTTTTTCCGCATGGCTTCCACGAAAGGCTGTA
>JAITWQ010000034.1 GCA_031285215.1 Syntrophobacterales bacterium
CCTGGCGCAAATATACGCTGTCTGCTATCACGATTACAGAGAATTTGCCAAAGGCAAGGTTTTTATGGCCGCAAAGCTCTATAGAATTAGGAGTAACGTTTTATGCTTATTGATTCTCACGCCCATTTGGAACTGGACGAATTCGATCGCGACCGCGAAGAGGCCATCAACCGCGCCCGCCAGGAAGGACTGGAAGCGATTCTTGTGGTGGGCATCAATCTTGACGATTCCCGCCGGGCGGTGGAACTGGCCAACCAGCATGACATGCTTTTTGCCGCCGTTGGCACTCATCCCCACGACGTCAAAAAGATTAATCTCCAAACCTATGACCGAATGGCAGAACTTGCCCGGGACAAAAAAGTCGTGGCGTATGGGGAAATCGGCCTTGATTTCTTCCGCAATCGTTCTCCCAAAGATGTGCAAATCCGGCGGTTCGGAGAACAGCTGGAACTGGCGCAGACATTGAATCTGCCTGTCATCATCCATGACCGCGATGCCCACAAGGAAACCACGGCCATCCTCAAGAACTGGAAGGGGGAAAAGCGCGGCGTTATCCATTGTTTCTCCGGCGATTACGCCATGGCCAAACAATGCCTTGATCTTGGCTTTTATATCTCCATACCGGCGACAGTAACTTACCCCAAGGCGGAAGAACTGCGCGAAGTCGTAAAGAAAATCCCCCTTAATGCCATCCTGATTGAAACGGATTGTCCTTTCCTGCCGCCGCAGATTTATCGGGGAAAACGCAACGAGCCGGCCTATGTTTCCCATGTGGCCCGTAAAATCGCGGCAGTAAAAAACGCCGCTCCTGCGGACGTCGAATCACAAACCACCGCTAATGCCCGCCATCTTTTCTCTTTACATTAGTATGGTGCTGTGTTAGCTGGCAGGAACAGTGTTTCATGGCGGAATCCTGTTTTGTTGCCGCTGAAAAAGGGGTGCCGGTTGGCTGAGATGATACCCTCAAAACCTGATCTGGGTAATACCAGCGTAGGGAACGGTGAAAAGTAAAAGCCATATTCCATAAATGGGGGCGTCTTATTTTCACCAGCCAAAGATCATTTTCCAGCCTTTCCCCAATAGACAAAAAAAGTATGACGGAAGAGATGTCCAAGCGCCTTTTTATCGTTTCCGGTGGCCCGATGCCGCACACACAGTTTTTACGGACACGTGTCCGGCTCCGAAAACCATTCGCGATTGTCTGTGCCGACAGCGGTGTTCTCCACGCGCTGGCGGAAAATTTAATCCCCCACACGGTCATTGGCGATATGGATTCTCTGCCTGCCGAAATCTTGCGTGATCTGGAAAACACGCCCTGCCAGATTCTCCGCTATCCCTGCCGCAAGGATAAAACGGATACGGAGTTGGCCCTCCGGTATGCCTGGGAACAAAATCCCGATGAAATTGAAATCTACGGCGCCCTTGGCGGGCGTCTGGATCATGCCCTGGCCAATATTTCTCTCCTTGCCGCTTCGGCCCAAAGAGGTATTACCACCACCATCATTGAGGAACACACGGAAGTTTTTCTGGTAACGTCACAAACAGAGATCAGGGGACATGCAGGCGATATCGTTTCCCTTTTTCCTGTTACACCGGAGGTAACGGGAATTACGCTGGAGGGATTTTCTTACCCCCTGCAAAACGCCCGGATGGAAATTGGTCAACCCTATGGCATCAGCAACGTCCTTACCCAGGATGCGGGCATCGTTTCCATTGCCGCAGGATACCTGCTGGTCATCCATAACAGATGAGAAGTTTTACCGTGAAAGGAACGAAGAAGTGAAAATTACCCGCATATTAACCATTGCCGGATCAGATTCCGGCGGCGGCGCCGGAATTCAGGCCGATTTAAAAACCATTACCGTTTTAGGCGGCTTCGGTATGAGCGCGATTACCGCTCTGACGGCCCAGAATACTTTGGGCGTCCACGGTATTTTCGATATTCCTCCGGAGTTCGTTGCCAGGCAAATTGACGTCGTCGCCCAAGATATCGGCATTGACGCCGCCAAAACGGGTATGCTGGCCCAGAAGGATATTTTGCAGGTTGTCATTGATAAAATCCGTGAACACGGCATCACAAAACTGGTCGTTGATCCGGTCATGGTGGCTAAGGGCGGCGCTCTGCTGGTCCGGGGAGATGTCATGGAGATTTTAAAAAAGCAGCTGCTTCCCCTGGCTTACGTGGTTACTCCCAATATTCCCGAGGCGGAAGTTCTCACGGGGAAGACCATTAACACAAAAGAAGATATGGAAGAAAGCGCCCGTTATATCCACCAGATGGGCGCCAAACATGTGGTGATAAAGGGCGGGCATATGGACGGCGATGCTTTGGATGTTTTTTTTGACGGCCGGAACTTTCATGAATTTTACGCGCAAAGAATTGACACGCCCAACACCCATGGAACGGGATGTACTTTTTCCGCTGCTTTGGCAACGGGCCTTGGACAGGGAAAGGATGTTCTAGAGGCAGTATCCATGGCGAAAAATTATATCACCGATGCCATTCGCCATTCCCTCAATCTGGGGGCCGGACATGGCCCTACCAACCACCTGGCTCCGATTATGAAGCCGTGAAACGTGATTTTTGAAAAATATTTTGTTCCCAGACGGAAAGAAACCGCAAGAAGAACAAAGAAAACCATAAAGGAAGACAGGAGTTTATCATGACGCAGTTAGAAAAGGCGCAAAAAGGCAAAGTTACAGAAGAAATGCGCCTGTGTGCTTTGGATGAGAATGTTTCTCCCAAATTTATCCAAGAAGGAGTAAAAAATGGAACTATTGTCGTGGTGCGAAACCAGGCGCACGACAATGGATACCCCAGCGCCGTCGGGCGTGGATTAAGAACAAAAATCAACGCCAATATCGGTACCTCCCTTGATCGGTCTGATATTGAATTTGAACTGGAAAAAATCAAGGTATGTATCGAAGCCAAAGCCGATGCCGTGATGGATCTGTCCACAGGCGGCGACCTCCGCCGCATACGCCAGGCTGTCATTGCCGCTTCTCCCATGATCGTCGGCACTGTTCCCATTTATCAGGCCGCAGCCGATGCCATAGCCGGCGGACGCTCCCTTATGGACTTGACGGCGGACGACATGTTTCGCGCTATTGAAGAGCATGGGAAAGATGGTGTGGATTTTATTACCGTACACTGCGGCGTTACGCGGCAAAGTGTAGGACGTATCCTCAATGAGGGGCGTATTCTGGGCATTGTTAGCCGGGGCGGATCAATTTTAGCACGATGGATGGAAGCCAACGATCAGGAAAACCCTCTGTACGAAGATTATGACCGTCTCCTTGAAATTGCCCGGAAATACGATATGGTTCTAAGTTTAGGTGATGGTCTCCGTCCGGGATGTATTGCCGACGCGACAGACAGGGGGCAGATTCAGGAACTTATTCTTCTGGGAGAATTGACACAAAAGGCTCGTGACCGCGGCGTTCAGGTTATGATCGAAGGGCCGGGGCATGTTCCCCTCGAACAGATAAAAGCCAATATCCTCCTCCAGAAAAAGATCTGCCATGGAGCGCCGTTTTATGTACTGGGTCCTCTTCCCACGGATATTGCTCCCGGATATGACCATATTACATCCGCCATTGGCGGCGCTCTTGCCGGGGCAGCTGGAGCGGATTTTCTCTGCTATGTGACCCCCTCGGAGCACCTGCGCCTTCCCAATCTTGATGATGTCCGGGAAGGTATCATGACGTCTCGCCTGGCTGCCCACATTGCCGATCTCGCCAAGGGGTTGCCAGGGGCCATGGACCTTGATTTGCAGATGGCCCGTATGCGCAAAGAATTTGACTGGGAAGGGCAGATCAATTTATCCATTGATCCTGACAGAACGCGTGCCTGGCTCGAAAAAAGCGAAAGCGCCAAAGAAGAAGGGTGTACCATGTGCGGCGAGTTATGCGCCATAAAGCTCGGAAAAGAAAAAACCCATCGCATGTTTTGAAAAGAAACAAGTTTTCTCCGTTTTCCTGATTTGTATTGCGGCC
>JAITWQ010000038.1 GCA_031285215.1 Syntrophobacterales bacterium
GCTTTGCTTTTCATCCCGTTGATGATTTTCCCGGCCATACCCGCGCTTTTCTTAAAATTCAGGATGGATGCAACGCCCGGTGTACCTACTGCATTGTTCCTCAAGCCAGGGGAGGAAGCCGCAGTCTTTCTCCGGAACGGGTATTGCTGGAGATAAGACGCCTTGCCCAAAAAGGATACCGGGAGATCGTTTTGACGGGAATCCATCTGGGGGCCTATGGGGCGGATTTGAGCCAGTCAGCCGGTCTCCTTGATCTTTTGCGGGCCATTGAAGAAGATGCACCGGAAATCAGAATTCGTTTAAGTTCCCTTGAACCTGCCGAAGTGACGGATGATCTCATCCGCTTTGCCGCCGGCTCACAGCGTTTGTGTCCCCATTTTCACATCCCCCTCCAAAGCGGCGATGATAAAATCCTTACGGCCATGGGGCGCACCTACACCGCCGCCGCTTTTCGCCGTCTTGTGGACCGGATCCATGAACGCATGCCCCATGCGGCCATTGGCCTTGATGTTTTAGCGGGATTTCCCGGCGAAGATGAACAGGCGGCACAGCGGACTCTTCATTTGATCGCGTCGCTTCCCATCAGTCATCTCCATGTTTTTCCCTACTCAAAACGGCCGGGAACGCCTGCCGCAGCCATGCCCCGTCAGGTTGAAGAAAAAACGAAAAAAGAGAGGACGGAAAGGCTGAGGAATCTTGGACGGCAGAAGAAGTCCGCCTTCGCACGGTTGCAGGTGGGAACGGATATGACCGTCTTAATTGAAGGCGGCAATGTGAAAGCAAGGGAAATGAAGGGCTTGACGGGTAACTATTTAACCGTTCTTCTGGACAGGCATGATCCCCTCTTGGTTAACAGATTTGTCTCCGTTTCCATGACCGGAGAAGAAGACGGCTCTCTGCGGGGAATAATAAAAATGTCTGCTGATAACGGATAATAAATTATGATAATCAGAAAAGCATCGGCGGATGACGCCGGATTTTTATGGGAACTCTATGCAAATCATTTGACTGATAATCCTCCCGCAGAGGAGCAGGATATGGAAAAATGGAAATCAATGCTGGCAAAATTTTTGTCTGACAGGCTATATTATCTTTTTGTGGGTGAAATGGACAACATGGCCGTGTCTTCCGTCACATTAATAATAATCGAAAACCTGACAAATAACATGCGCCCCTATGCAATTATAGAGAATGTCGTAACTCATGCCGGCTACAGAGGCAGGGGCTTCGCTTCTGCCTTGATGCAGAAAGCCACGGAAACGGCAAGAGAGCATAACTGTTATAAAATTATGCTTATGACAGGTTCAAAAAAAGAAAGTACATTAAATTTTTACAGAAACAACGGATTTGATATGAATGAGAAAACAGCATTTATTAAAAGACTTTAAACGCCCATGGATACATTTTCCCTTACAGAGTTTCAGGAGCGGATTCACTATTGTTTTCGAGACGCGTCTCTTTTAGAACAGGCGATAACCCATCGTTCATATGCCCATGAGACTTTGAGCGAAAAAATAGCGGATAATGAACGTATGGAGTTTTTAGGCGACGCGGTCCTGGGGTTTTGGGTCAGTGATATGCTGATCCGTTCCCACGGTGATTTCACGGAGGGGCAGCTTTCCCGAAAGCGGGCGTCTTTGGTAAATGAGCGTTCCCTGGCGTCTTTGGCGCGGGCGATAGGATTGGGTGATTATCTCCGTCTGGGCAAGGGGGAGGAACATTCAGGGGGCAGGGATAAATCGTCTATTCTGGCCGACGCGCTGGAGGCGGTTGTGGGTGCCGTTTATCTGGACGGCGGTTTGATTCGTCTGGATGAATGGTTTCGCAATTTCTTCATGCCCCTGCTGGAGAAACAGCCGCAGGAAACTCATCATGGAGATTTTAAGACCGTTCTGCAGCAGATCGCCCAAAAACAATTCCAGGAGATACCCGTTTATCTTCTGAGCGGTGAATCGGGGCCGGATCATTGCAAGCAATTTTCCGTAATCATGACCATAGGCGGCATCAGAACGGAAGGAACGGGCCGCACCAAAAAAGAGGCCGAGCAGGAAGCAGCCCGGAAAGCCCTTGTCCTGCTGGAGACGGATTTAACATAAATGCCATACAGCAATAAGAAAGGTAATGTCCATGGGTGAGCCAGATAATAAAGTGATTTGTTCCATGATGCGGGTCAGTAAGTTTTATGACAAAAAACCGGTTATTCAGGATATTTCTCTGTCCTATTTTTATGGGGCGAAGATCGGCGTTCTGGGTTTGAACGGATCGGGAAAGAGTTCGCTACTGCGCATTATGGCGGGAGCGGATAAGGAATTTAACGGCCAGATGGTTATCAGTCAGGGATATACGGTGGGGTTTCTGGAGCAGGAACCTGTCCTTGATGAGACCAGGACGGTTCGCGGCATTATTGAAGAAGGCGTTCAGGAAGTCGTAGATTGCCTGAGCGAATATAACGCCATTAACGAGAAGTTTTCCGAACCCATGACAGATGAAGAAATGAATAATCTGATCTCGCGTCAGGGAGAAGTTCAGGATCGCCTTGACGCCCTTAATGCCTGGGATTTGGACGCCCGTTTGGAGATGGCCATGGATGCTCTGCGCTGCCCTGAGGGAGACGTTCCCATTCGCGTCCTTTCCGGAGGGGAAAGGCGGCGCGTGGCTTTGTGCCGTCTGTTGTTGAAAAAGCCGGATATTCTTCTCCTTGATGAACCCACCAACCATCTGGATGCGGAAACGGTGGCATGGCTGGAAAGTCATCTGCAAAAATATGAAGGAACGATTATTGCCGTGACCCACGACCGTTATTTTTTGGATAATGTGGCCGGTTGGATTCTGGAACTTGACCGGGGACGCGGCATCCCCTGGAAGGGAAACTATTCGTCGTGGCTGCAGCAGAAACAGGAACGCTTGCGTCAGGAAGAAAAGGGCGAAACGAAAAGGCAAAAGACATTGCAGCGGGAATTTGCCTGGATCAGCATGTCCCCCAAGGCCAGACAGTCAAAATCCAAGGCCCGCATCAACGCCTATGAGGAGCTGCTTTCCCAAGAGACCTCCTCCCGTGCGGAAGAATTGGAAATCTATATTCCGCCCGGGCCTCGTTTGGGAAAAGTGGTTGTGGAGGCCGAGGAGCTGCGGAAAGGATATGGGGAGCGTATCTTGTTTGAAGGAATGTCCTTTTCCCTTCCTCCCGGCGGTATTGTGGGAGTGATTGGCGCCAACGGCGCCGGAAAGACCACTCTCTTTCGTCTGATCACGGGCGAGGAAACGCCCGACGGGGGACGTCTTACCGTCGGCGAAACGGTGAAGCTGGCCTATGTGGATCAGACCCGCGCCAGCCTCGATCCGGAAAAATCGGTCTGGGAGGTCATTTCCGGCGGACAGGACGTGCTGCAGCTGGGCGGTGTTGCGGTCAAGTCAAGGGCATACGCGGCACGCTTTAATTTTTCCGGTACGGAACAGCAGAAAAAGGTTTCCTCCCTTTCCGGCGGTGAGCGTAACCGGGTTCATCTGGCCTGTATGTTAAAAGAAGGGGCCAACGTTTTGCTTCTTGACGAACCGACAAACGATCTGGACGTTAATACCATGCGGGCATTGGAGGAGGCGTTGGAAAATTTTGCCGGCTGCGCCGTAATCATCAGCCATGACCGCTGGTTCCTGGATCGCATTGCCACTCACATCCTTGCCTTTGAGGGTGACAGTCAGGCGGTATGGTTTGAAGGGGCCTATTCCGATTATGAGGCCGACCTCAAAAGACGCCGGGGAAATGAAAGCGAACACCCCCATCGCCTGAAATACCGCCATCTGACGCGGTGATATTTGCCTGTCATTGCTGGTACCGCTCGCACCGATTTGCAATAGGTGTGGTGCGGGCGACTGCAAGTCGCCCCTACATAGGTGGTGCGAATAGGCACGGGGTTTGTAGGGGCGCAATTTTTGCGCCCGAAAAGATACAGCGGTTGCAAACCGGAGCAAGGGAAGTGCCGTCCCGCTAACGAGGGGTGGATAGACCGTTGATAAAAAACTCTTGCATTTCTTGGCGGTGGTGGGTATTTTGAGA
>JAITWQ010000059.1 GCA_031285215.1 Syntrophobacterales bacterium
GGGAGAGCTGTTTGACAGATGCAAAACCGAATCATCGGGCAGGCGGGCGAAAATGAGGTCAAAGACCAGCATGTCTGAAAATTCACAATTCTGAAGGTAAAGAATATGTCTACTGCGGCCAATGGCGTCCAGCTGACGCCAATCATCGCCGTAAGAACAGGGGGAGGGCGTCATGTATTCCTTTAAATCCCGTAAAAAACGGAAAGGCCGGGCGGGGATAATATCCGTAAGGGACATAAAGGTGTCCATGGGTTCCCCTGCCGGCGAAATGTGCCAATGGCGGGATGGTTTGTGCTGACGCAGAAATGTTTTCAGTTTTTTGGAAACGACAGCGCCGCCGCAGGTAATTAAGAGATCAGGCCGGTAGGACTGGCCATCGGAGATAAGGGTGAGGATACGTTCCGGGGCGAAGCAAAATTGTTCCCCCCGCAGATTGGCAAGGTTTTCCGCGAGAATAACGATGGAAGGATCGGCGGATAGATCCCCAAGCAGGGCGTTTAGTTCCGCGTCATATGGCATCTGTCCCACGAAAATCATACGGCGGGGATGGGTATGCCACGCCTTGCCAAAGGATTTCATCGTTTCCCCGGCAAGGAATGTTTCTCCATGATGAAGGGTCATGATTTTTGCTTGGGGCAAATTTTTTTCCGTTAACTCATAGAGAGGCTCTTTGAAGGGAATATTGATATGGACGGGCCCCATTTCCGGATACATGAGGGCGTTTAAGGCTTCATTCACAATTCGCTCCCCAAACCAGGCGTCATCATCCGTTTCCATATCCTCCCTCAGGTGATAGGAGCCTTTGGTATAATTCTCATAAATATTTTGCTGGCGGATCGTTTGGCCGTCTCCCTGATCTACCCACGCTTCCGGCCTGTCCGCCGTCAAAACCAGGAGAGGAATCTTCTGGTAATACGCTTCCGAGATGGCGGGGGCGTAATTCAGGGCGGCGGAACCGGATGTACAGGCAATGGCTACTGGTTTTTGGCGATTAAGGGCCATTCCCAAAGCGAAAAAGGCGGCGCAGCGCTCATCAACGATATTCAGGCAGCGAAATTCTTTAATGGCCGCGCATGTTTGAATCAATGGTGCGTTTCGCGATCCGGGAGAAAAGATGATATCGTGAATACCTCGTTCCAGGAGGATGGCCGCCAGATACTGGGCGTTTTTTTTGGTGGAAATCATGGACATGACCTCAACAGTGATAGCAGGGTTTGCGCTTTTTGCTCCGTTTCTTCCCATTCTTTTTCCGGAACTGAAGCGGCGGTGATGCCGCCGCCAACGAGGAGAGCGGCCTTTTCCCCTAAAATTTTCATACAGCGGAGATTGACATAGAGATTAACCTCTCCTGCCAGATTCCATTCTCCCAGAAAGCCGCTGTAATATTCCCGTTCATGCCTTTCATAACGGGCAATGCAATTCATGGCTTTTTCTCTGGGAACGCCGCAGACAGCAGGAGTAGGGTGGAGGGCATCAATAAAGCGCCATTGCTTTTCATGATCTTCCACGGCGGCAAATTCAATATCCGTTTTCAAATGGGCTACTTGCCCCGCATGAACCGTATGAGGGCCTGTTTTTTCATAATTATCAATACCAAAGAGGCGAAGTTTTGTCTCGATGAATTCGGTAACAATTTCCTGCTCCCTTTTTTCTTTGGAACCCCAAATAATGGCGGCAGATGGGGAGACAACGGGCATGGTTCCCGCTAAAGAGGTTGTTTTCCATCGGTTTCCCTGGGTGGTAAGCAGTATCTCAGGGGTCGCCCCCATCCATGTCCCTATTCCGGGAAGACGGAGAAAATAAACAAAGGCGTTATCCATCCTTTCTTTCAGGCGCTGCACGAAAATGCCGGGAGAGTAATCAGGGGGAAGATAAGCCGGAATGATACGGGAAAAAACGACCTTTTCCGCCTCTTTCTGTTTTATCCGGGCGATCAGTTCCGCCGCGGTGCGGATATAATCATCCCGTTCGGTTTGTACCAATTCTGTATGATTTTCCCCAATGTGGGGATAAGAGGGCAGGGAATTTTCTAAAGCCGGCATGGAGGCCATATCGGTCAGATAAATGTCCGGCCGGAGAAGAACCAGGGGAGTTTTTTTCTGGCTGATAAAAGGCGCCGCAATAAAACCGGAAGTATCCTTTATTTCCCGGCAGGATGACGCCGTCAGGAGATTTTGGCTTGTTTGTGCCGCAAGACGCGGTTCCGGCTGTCCGGGATGATAATAAAAAACGAAGGGAATGTTTCTTCGCGTCAAGTCATTGATTTTATCTGCTAAATTTTTGTTGATCATGAATACCGCTGGAATATTTTTTCTGCCGTAATCGCAACGTGGGAGACTATCGGGAATGCCTTTTTGTGTCAATGAAATACTGCGGCGATGTAACTAAGAAATGCCGGGATGAACTTTCCTTCCGCCTGTTTTGGGGTACCCATGCCGGACTGGTTGTTGATGTTGTTCATATAAGTCACGATGTTTTTGAATATCGATAAAAACAGCCTTACAAATCGTGGCTCCAACGGCCATTCTTATAGGTGTAAGTTCCTGCCTTTCTCCCGTTCTTTTGGTAAAATTCATCAAATTCATAGTTGAAGACGGATGATTTTTTATTTTCCAATGTAACATTGGTACCAATGGCAATACTTGTGATTTGATTTTTATGAAATGCTCCTTCACCAATAGAGGTCACACCGGAGATGGCAACACCATTAAGTTTATTTTTTACAAATGCCCAATCCCCAATAAAAACCGCACTATCAGGAATGGTTACGCTGGTAAGCCCCCCTTTCAAAAGAGGGCTTTTAAACCGGTCACCATCTCCAAAGGAGGGCTGCTATCCAAGGATTCATCCCGGCGGTTCGCAGAGGAGGCAGCGGCAGTGTCCACATTACCCCATTTCCTCAAAGGGGCATTGCGCCCATCCCTGCTCGCCCCTCAATTTGAGGGAGGCAATGCAAAAGACCGAAGGGAAAAGGAAAGATTAATACTTGGTATAATGAAACGGTTCGACGGACGACAGCTCTTCCGTATCCAGCGTCTTGAAGCCGTTTCTGGCAAGGAGGGTTTCGGCCTTTTCCAGTTGATCCACGTCAACCACAAAGATGGCCCGCTTGTAACTCTCCACGACAAAGCCGTAGGCATTATTGATATTAATATCCATATTTGACAAAAGCTGCATCAATGCATCCAGAGCGCCGGGCTTATCTCCCAGCTCCACCGCCAAAACATTGCGCGTGCGCACCATAAGACCGGCTGCGGTTAATGCCTGCTGAGCTTGGGCGGGCTTGTCAACGAGGAGATTTATCACGCCAAAAGTATCCGACGTGGTAATTGTCGTGGCGCGAATATTGATTTTCTCTTTTGCCAAAACAGAGGTTATCGTCGCTAATCGTCCCGATCTGTTTTCCGCAAACACGGAAATCTGCTGTGCTATCATTTTTTCCTCCCCTGTGTCAGGTCAGTCTTTTCGGTTGTCTATGACGCGCTTTGCCTTACCCTCCGTTGTTGGCAGACTGTTGGGCTCGACCAGATCAACACGGGGGGTAATCAGAATATCGCTTTTCAACTCGTTAACGATTGTTTTGCGCAGACTTTCCAGCTTCTTTAAATCGCCGGTGAAATATTCCCGCTCAACTTCCACTTTGAGAATCATATCGTCATTAAAATCTTTCCGTTCCAGGATGATCTGGAAATTACGGCCCACACCGGGAATTTCCATCAATTTTTTTTCAATTTGGATGGGGAAGATATTTACCCCTTTCAGGATCATCATATCGTCTGATCTTCCCTTGATACGCTCAATACGGCGATGGGTTCTGCCGCAAGGGCAATCACCGGGGATGATGCGCGTCAGGTCTTTTGTACGATACCGGAGGAGCGGCATTCCCCGCCGGCACAGGGTTGTCATGATCAGTTCGCCCGTTTCACCATCGGGAAGCGCTTCCATGGTATCGGGATTAACAATTTCAATAATATAGGCGTCTTCCCAGATGTGCATCCCATTTTGACAGGTACACTCAAAGGAAACGCCGGGGCCGCTCATCTCCGAAAGGCCGTAGGAATTAAAGGCCCTGACGCCATAAAAATCCTCTATCCGTTCCCGCACCTGTTCCGAGTGAGGTTCTGCGCCGACAAAGGCTATTTTTAAGCGGGTATCCTTCCGGGGATCAACCCCTACCTCTTCAAATACGTGGGTGAGATGGAGGGCATAGCTGGGAATAACGTGAATCGCCGTCGTATCAAAATCCTGAATGAGCTGAATCTGGCGCTTACTGTTGCCGGGGCCGGAAGGGATAACCAGAGCGCCAAGCCTCTCCGCGCCATAGTGAAATCCAAGTCCGCCCGTAAAGAGGGCGTAGGTCATCATATTCTGAAAGACATCCGATTTCCTCATCCCCGCCATATACATGCAGCGCGCCAATTGGTTCGTCCAGCTGTCCAGGTCGCTTTGGGTGTGGAAAATAACGGTCGCCCGCCCCGTTGTTCCCGAAGAAGAGTGCATACGGACAATTTCATCCCTGGAAACGGCCAGAAATCCATAGGGCCATCCTTCACGCAGGTCTTCCTTGGTGGTCATGGGAATTTTCCGCAAATCATCCAGACCTTTAAAATCATGGGGAGTGATGCCTTTTTCCTGGAATAACCGCCCGTAAAAAGGCGAATTTGCGGCTGTTTCAACCGTCTCCTGCAATCTTTTTAATTGCAGGGCCTCCAACTGATCTCTGCTTATTGTTTCAATATCCTTTTCCCAGAACATGACGGCCTCCTGTAATCAATGAATCTTTCATTTTCTACAACCAAGAAGGCCTTTAGGCAAGCTAAATCTCTTCCCAGACGCCAAAGTTCTTGCGTCTGCGGAATCATTTATGGCATATATTAAGGATGAAAAAGGCGGTGTACCCATATGGATTCAATTTATACGGATCGCGTAACAGGCGTTATCCTTTCCGGGGGTGAAAACTCCCGCATGGGAGGCCGCAACAAGGCCTTCATCGAGTTTGAGGGAGAAAGGCTGATTGACCGGGGCGTGCGCCTCTTCCAATCCCTTTTTGCCGAAGTGATTCTGGTGACAAATTCCCCGCAGGAATATTTTGATTTAGACGCTGCCCTCGTCACCGATATTTACCGGCATAAAGGGGCATTGGGGGGAATTCACGCCGGTCTTTTTCACGCCTCCTGCGAAAAGGTTTTTTTTGCCGCCTGCGATATGCCCTTTCTCAATGAAGGCCTGATAAAACATATGATTGATCTCGCCGGGGGCTTTGATATTCTGGTTCCTCAGTCTCCCGACGGCCTTCAGCCTCTCCACGCTATTTACAGCCGCAAATGTCTGCCCGTCATTGAAAAACTTTTCAGCCAAGACCGCCTGAAAATCATCGGTTTTTATCCGGGTTACACCATCCACAAAATCACGGCGGACACTCTGCTGCAATTTGACCCGTCGCTGCGTATGTTTTCCAATTTCAATTCCCTGGAAGAAATGCAAAAGGTTATTCCGGAAAATAACGGGTAATTGCTTTTGCCGCTTTTGTGCCGTGCCGCGCTTGATAGGGAATTTTCTGATTGTAAATCGCCATTG
>JAITWQ010000136.1 GCA_031285215.1 Syntrophobacterales bacterium
AATAAAGATACGGCCGGCTAATAGTCCTTGACATCAAGGGATATACTGTTATGCTGTTTCCTTTTAAAATACTGGAAATAATGATGATCAAACGAGGCACAAAGAATAATAATCAAAAAAAGGATCCTGCCAGGCTCCCTTTGACGCAGTGGAAAATCATTGAAAACCATGATGCCGATAAAAGTATTTTTGCCAAAGAGCTTGGTATTCATCCTCTTTTAGCCAAAATTCTGGTCAATCGTAATTTCTCCACCGTAGAAGCAGCGCGGAAATTCCTCAATCCCTCGTTACAGGATTTACACAACCCCTTCCTGATGAAAGACATGCAAAAAGGGGTAGATCATCTCATCAAGGCCGTCTATCAGAACCAAAAAATCATGGTCTATGGCGACTATGACGCCGATGGCGTGACATCTCTTGTGCTTTTGGTCAAATTCCTGCGGGACATCCATCAAAAAGTGGACTTTTACATCCCCAGCCGCATGGATGAAGGATACGGCCTGAATAAAACCGTAATTGATCAGATGAAACAAGATCACGTCAATCTTATTGTTACCGTGGACTGCGGTGTATCGGAAAGCGACCATATCGCCTATGCCCGCAATCTCGGCATTGATACGATCGTCCTTGATCACCATGAAATCCCTGACGCCATGCCGGCGGCGGTGGCGGTCATCAATCCCAAACAGGCGGACTGTACGTTTCCTTTCAAGCACCTCTCGGCGGTGGGAATTGTCTTTAATTTTCTTATTGCCCTGCGGAGCCAGTTGAGAAAAGACGGATTTTGGAGTAACCGCCCCTACCCTAACCTGAAACAATATCTGGATATTGTAGCCTTGGGAACCATTGGGGATATTGCCCCCCTTGTTGATGAAAATCGTATTTTCGCCAAATTCGGGCTGGATCTGATGACAGAAAGCCCCCGTATCGGCATCCGCGCCCTGAAAGAAGTGTCCGGCATAGAATCCCAGATTATTGATTCGACCAGAGCGTCATTTTGCCTCATTCCGCGCATCAATGCCGCAGGCCGCATCGCCTCGGCCAACGACGCCGTTAATCTGCTCCTGAGCGAAGACATTGATGAAGCACGCATGATCGCCCAAAGACTTGACGCCCTTAATAACAAGCGGCGCACCATGGAAAAGGAAATTCTCCATGAAATTATTGAAATGATGAATCAGGATAAAAGCGATCAGCAGCATTCCATTGTGTTTGCCTCCGATAAATGGCATCCTGGCGTGATCGGCATTGTCGCCTCGCGCCTTGTTGATCGTTTCTGCCGCCCCGCTGTTATTATCAGCATGAAAGATGGAATCGGAAAAGGCTCCGGGCGCAGTATCCGGGGCTTCAATATTTACCAGGGCCTCAAAGAGTGCGAGTCTCTCCTTCTCTCCTATGGCGGCCATCGCTTTGCCGCAGGCATTTCCATCCACGAAAACAATATAGACGAATTCACCCTGCTTTTTGGCGAAACGGCCCGCAATGAAATAAGTGAAGACAGCCTCGTTGCGGAAACCCTGATTGATACTCAATGCGACCTGAACGATCTTAGTTACAATTTCCTCAACGAAATGAACAGCATGGCTCCATATGGAAGCAAAAACCCGGAACCGGTGCTGTGCATAAAAAGCGCCTCCATCGCTGCACCGTCCGTGGTGGGAAACAACCATCTTCGTATGCGCATCCATAAAAACGGAACTTCCCGCAATTCCATCTGGTTTAGCAAGGGACAGCTCATCGAAACCCTGACCGACCAGATCATAGATATCGCCTTCACCCCGCAGCTCAACTACTGGAACGGAACCGCAGACGTTCAGCTGAAACTGATCGACGCCGCTTTGCCCAACGTATCCGGGGTGCCTTACAACTCACAAACAATATTGTAAAAAAGTGTCCGCAAAAACGGATGCCCTTGTCATTTTACGGCAAGATGCCGAAGGCGGTCAAAACCCTATATTCATTTCACAATCCCCGCGGCAGGAGGCGCGATCAACCGCGTTCCTGCCATGTCAACAATACCGTGTATAATTACCATCAACACTTTAGTTGCCTGCCCCGTATTTTTATGGTACGGTTAAAAGATAACCAAGTGTTGGAATGATCTGCAAGTATTTCGGAAGAAGGCGCCATGGGTGGCATAAAAATAAAATTTCCTCCAATTAGCGGCAAAAAAAACCGAAAAACAACGGGCCGATGATCTTCCTGATTTTCCTTTGCATCTACGGCACCTTTCATCTTTATTTTTTCATTAAGGTAAAAAACACCTTTCCCGCCCTGACCCTTGGCGGGCTGCTCCTTCTTAGCCTCTTTCTCGGCTTGATGATGACAGGCCCGTTTCTTTTGCGGCTGATGGAATATGGACTTCCGGATGGGTACACCCGCTTTTTCGCGCACCTTATCTATTTCTGGATGGGATTTATCTTCCTTTTTTTTATTCTGTCACTGCTGGTGGATATCATTATATGCTTCAACTTTTTGATCGAACACATAACCCATTATCGGCACAGCCTGTGGCGTCCTCCAAGGGCAGTCTGTTTTTACGTCCCTGTCTGCCTGGCCTTGCTCATTTGCTTTTATGGAATATATGAGGCCGCACATCCCCAAATCAGGCACTGGATTATTGAAACGGAGAAAGCGCCTCCCCAGGAGAAGCCATTCCGTGTGGTACAGATAACAGATGTTCATTTCGGCATTGCCATGACGAACAAACAGGCCCGTCGTATTGTTGCCGCCGTCCGGGAAACGCAGCCGGATCTTCTGGTCTGCACGGGAGATATTCTTGACGGCCGGCCCCGTTCGTTATTCCCCCAATT
>JAITWQ010000170.1 GCA_031285215.1 Syntrophobacterales bacterium
AAGGGGATTTTTGGAACGTTTGGAAACGCCGAAAGCCGCGCAAGGCTTGAGGTCGGGCGCGTTATGGGCTGGTGTTAATGTGTGTGTGTGTGTGTGTGTGTGTGTGTGTAGCAAAAAGCGGGCCGGAATGAATGATTACGGCCTCGATAACGTCTTTAATGGAAGGGATATTTCCTTGGGTCATTACTTTTTTGCTCACACTCTATTAGTATTAACGTACCACGCCGGATGTACTTAACGCAACCAGGTAGAAAAGCAAATTTTTTTCGCATTGCGGATGAGGATATTCCAGTATATTGCTTGCCGTATGCTTTTGCATAAGGAGAACACCATGACCAAAGCGGAATTAGTCAAAGCATTAAAGGAAAAAGCCGGACTCGCCACGCTGGCCCAGGCGGAAGCCGCCTATGAAAGCCTTTTCGGCATCATCAGCGCGGCCCTGAAAAATGGCGACAGCGTTTCTATTTCCGGCTTCGGGAGCTTCAAGGCGGTGAACCGCAAAGCGCGTAAGGGCCGCAACCCCCGCACCGGCAAAGACATTCAGATTCCGGCCAGCAAAACCGCAAAATTCACACCGGGCAAGGCGTGGAACAGTATCTTTCCCTGCTCCTGAACGATATTATTCCCCCATTTCAACGCGGCATAGGCCAGGGCAACGCCATGCGCCTTTTCGTCATTGTTCATAATGAAATCCACTTTCGGTTTGCCCATCAAAAGTATTTGCCTGGCGGGTTTTTACTCTTCCGCAGGCTTGGTAAAGTCCTGTACAATTCCCCCGATGGATTGCCATATCTGTTCCCGGCCTTTGCCTGTTTTGGCGGAATAGGGACAAATACGTTCCGGCGGAAGGAAAGAGAGGGCCTTGCGTATTTTTTTCATCCGCAGGGCCTGCTCATTGGCGGACAGTTTGTCCGTTTTGGAAAGGACGACAAGAACCGCCCGTTCATACTGCGTCAGCCAGTCAATTAAGAGCAGTTCATCATTCGTAATATCGCGCCGGATATCGGCAACAAGAACCACCAGGCACAGATTTGCCCGCACGCGCAGATACGTTTCGATCATGGGACGCCAGGAAGAGCGGATGGATTCGGGTACTTTGGCATAGCCATACCCGGGCAGATCGGCAAAAGACAGGCTGCCGTTAATCAGAAAAAACTGGATAAGCTGTGTACGCCCGGGGCTGTTGCTGGCTTTGGCCAGTCTTTTTTGGCCTGTCAGCGCATTGATAAGGGTTGATTTCCCCGAATTGGAACGCCCGACGAAGGCCACTTCGGGCAGATCTTCCCCCGTAAAATGGTCCGGGCGCGCCGCGCTTTTGACAAATTCAGCTTTCATATAACCTTCCTCTCTGGCAGTGCTTTCACAGCGTCTGCTGCGCAGCTGCATTAAGCTGTGGCAAAAGCGCCGCGTCACTGCGGGCTTGCGCAGCGAATGCCACAGCTTGCCCTTTTACCGCGCAAAAGAAATCCCGTATTTTTCCAATTTCCGTTCCAGGGTCGGACGGGATATTCCTAATATTTCGCAAATTTCACCTTTGTTTTTTTCCGGATTATCGTCTAATACTTTGCGGATATGGGCCTCTTCCATGCGATCCAGAGTCAGGGAAGACGCCTCCCCTTCCCCTTTTATTTCCTTAATCTCTTCATTCTGTCCCGGCAAAAGATCAGGGAAATCCTCTTTGCCCAGCACATGACCTTTGGCCAGCACAATGGCGCGAACCAGTAAATTCTCCAGTTCACGGACATTTCCCGGCCAGTCATACTGCATAAACATGGCCAGCACTTCCGCCGCAATGCCATTCAGCTTTTTGTGAAGATCGCGGTTGATTTTCGCCATAAGATACTCAACCAAAGGAGCGATATCACCCCGCCTCTCCCGCAGGGGCGGGATAAAAACAGACACAATATTAAGGCGGTAAAAAAGATCCTCCCGAAACCGCCCCTCCTGGATCATTTTATCCAAATCCTGATTGGTTGCCGCGATAATCCGCGCTTTTACCTGAATCCGCTCATGGCCGCCGACACGCTCAAACTCCATTTCCTGAAGCACACGGAGGAGCTTCGCTTGCAGATTGACGGACATCTCGCTGATTTCGTCCAGAAAAATGGTTCCGCCGCGAGCCAGTTCAAATTTCCCCAGTTTTTTGTTTACGGCCCCCGTAAACGACCCTTTTTCGTGGCCGAACAGTTCCGATTCCAGGAGGTTTTCCACCACGGCGGAGCAGTTTACGGCAATATAAGGCTCGTGGGGCGATGTATTGTGATGAATGACCCTGGCAATCAGTTCCTTTCCCGTCCCGCTTTCCCCCTGCACCAAAACGGTGGTCCTGTTTTGCGAAACCATGCCGATCGTCTTGAAAATATCCTGCATCGCGCTGCCGGCGCCAATAATGGTACCGGCTTTGACCTGCCCCGGGGAAGCCGCCGGCACAAAACCATCACCTTGCGGCGTCACGCCCTGGCTGGAGATTGCCTTTTGAACGGCCAGATCAAATTCCGGAAGGGAAATCGGCTTGCACAGATAGTCAAAGGCCCCTCCCTTCATCGCCATGATAGCCGATTCCATATCATGACGATCCGTCGTCATAATGACCCTGACGTTATCATCTTCTTCCTGTAAGTCTTCAAGGATGGTAAAGCCGCTGATATCGGGCAGATGGGCATCCAAAACAACAAGATCAGGCGCAAGGGTTACGAACCGGCTTAAACCATCGGTTCCCGTCAGGGCCGTAAAAACGCTGTATCCCTGCCGGGACAGATGCCCCTCGAGGTGGCGGCAGACAGACGGATCGTCGTCAATAATCAGAATTTTACTCATGGTTTTAAGCCTTTTCCAAAACGCAACTCATAAGCCGGTTTGGTAACATATTTGCCTTGTTGTTGCAATTCTTTCCCCTCCTTTTGGAAGCAGACCAAAGCGGCGGGATGGTTCCGTCTTTAACAACACAGGCGGTCAAGGGCTGCGGACAAACTTTTTCTCCCGGCCATCTTGACATTTTCCATTTCGTTATCATCATGGGGAGGATGCCGGTAAGGAAAAAACCACCGGCTAAATCCATGATATCAATAGAGGAGTTACGCATGAAAGCTAAAAAGGAAACCCGCAAGTTCAAAACCGAAATTCAACAGTTGATGAATATCATCATCAATTCGCTCTATTCCAACAGGGAAATATTTTTACGGGAATTGATCTCCAACGCCTCCGACGCTATTGACAAACTGCGATTCCGTTCCCAGACGGAGGCGGATATTCTGGGAAGCGATACGGAGTTTAAAATCAAAATCATCCCCGATAAAGAAAAAGGAAC
>JAITWQ010000172.1 GCA_031285215.1 Syntrophobacterales bacterium
TTAAATTTTTCAGCTGTGTTCCCCTGACAATGGAATCATCGCAAATAACCATACGATTATTATAAATAATATCATGAATGGCGCTTAGTTTCATGGTTGCCACCAATTCACGGATATCCTGCGAGGGAGGAGTGTAGCTGCGGCCATAACCGGGAGTATATTTTACTAACGGCCTGCGGAAAGGAAGGCCGGAGGCCATGGCATACCCCAAGGCGTGGCCGACGCCCGAATCGGGAACACCGGCCACGAAGTCGGCTTCCACATGGTCATTACGTGCCAAAGCGGCTCCGCACCGCTCTCTTGCGCTTTCAACACCGATTCCATCATAAATGGAGGAGGGATACCCCGTATAGATCCAGAGAAACGCGCATATTTTACAGGCTGGCAAAGGCGGCGACTTTTGCACCACCTCCCCCGTTGAGGAAAGAAAAAATATTTCGCCGGGGCCGATAAACGATTCTATCTTAAATCCCAGATTGGGAAAAGAACTGGCCTCCGTCGCCACGACCAGATCGTTCTTATTGTCTATGCCGCGGCCAATGCTTAAGGGGAAACGGCCAAGCTTATCCCGCGCCGCATAGATTCCCTTTTCCGTCATAATCAGGACGCAAAGAGAGCCTTCGATGGCATCCTGCATCCGGCAAATGCCGTCCACAATACTTTCGCTTCTGTTGATCAGTTTAGCCGCAAGTTCGGCAAAGTTAACTTTTCCCCCGGTCCTCTCCCCAAAAGCGATGCCGTTATTCAATAATTCTTCCGTTAAACTCTCATAATTATCAATCAACCCCGTAACGACAATGGCAAAAGTGCCAAATTTGGAACGGAAGATGAGGGGTTGGGGAGAATCATCATCAATCACGCCAATACCAATATGGCCGTTCATTGATTTATAATCACCGGCAAAACGCGACTTAAACTGCGCCTGGCTTATATTGTGGATTTTTTTGCAAAATCCGCCTTCACCAAAAACAGCCATGCCGGCATTTTCCGTTCCCAGATGGGAATGGTAATCCGTTCCGTAAAAAAGCGTTTTGGAACACTTCTCCTCCGAAACGACGCCAAAAAGCCCCCCCATATCCAATCCCCTTTTGCGAATAACTCTTATTTAAGACGCGTCAAAGCATCGGCGATTCTGCGCACGCCTTCTTCAATATTCTTCATTGATGTTGCATAGGAAAGGCGAATATTTTTATCGTGACCGAATTCACCCCCCGGCACGACGGCAACGTTGACTTCATCCAGAAGGAAGTCCGACATATCGGACGAATTTTTTATCTCCTTGCCATTATAGACGCGGCCATAATAACGGGAAAAATCGGGGAAAACATAGAAAGCGCCGTCCGGATTGAGGCAAGACATATCGGGGATATTGTTCAAGGCGCGGACGATATAGTCACGCCGCTCTTTAAACGTCGCCACCATCTCGCCAACCTTGCTCTGGTCACCGCGAATAGCCTCCACAGAGGCCTTCTGAGCGATGGAAGTGGGATTTGACGTGTTCTGCGACTGAATCTTAGACACAGCGGCAATAATCTCGCCGGGACCAGCGGCGTAGCCAATCCGCCACCCCGTCATGGCATAGGCTTTGGAAACGCCGTTAACAATGACAGCCTGTGATTTTATTTCCGGGCATATGGATGGCAGGGCAAAAAACGGCACATCTCCATAAATTATCTTCTCATAAATATCATCGGAAATAACCAAAATACCCGTCTTAAGAATAATCTCGCACAGGGCTTTCAATTCTTCCGCTGTGTACATGGTGCCGGAAGGATTTGAGGGGCTGTTGAAAATGATGGCCTTGGTCTTTTTATTGATCGCCGCCTGGAGCTGGTCCGGACGAAGTTTAAAACCATCTTCTTCTTTGGTGGTTAAAATAACCGGCGTTCCCCCCGTCAAGGTGACAATGTCCGGATAAGAAACCCAATAGGGAGAAACAATCAGGACTTCATCCCCTTCTTCAAAGAGAATCTGGGCAAGGTTATAGAGGCTGTGTTTGGCGCCGCAGGAAACAACAATTTCCCCGCGGTTGTAGGTAAGCCCATTATCCGTCTTAAATTTTTCGATAATGGCGTCCTTTAATTCATCGGTGCCGCCCACGGGGGTGTACTTGGTAAAGCCATCCTGAATCGCTTTGATGGCGGCTTGTTTTATATTATCCGGGGTATCGAAATCCGGCTCTCCGGCGCCGAAACCAATAACGTCACGTCCCTCCGCTTTCATGGCATTGGCCTTGGCGGTAATAGCCAGCGTGGGAGAAGGTTTGATAAGGGATATTCGCGATGCAAGCATCATAAAAAAAATTACTCCTTTCCTTGTTTATATTTTTTTAACAGATTTTGATAGACCAGTTCCGGTACCAACCCTTTCACGTTGCCTCCGAAACTCGCGGCTTCATTGATTATTTTTGAACTGGTAAAGAACCAGCGATATCCTGTCATCAGAAAGACGGTTTCAATTTCACGATTGAGTTTTCTATTGATCAGGGCCATTTGAAATTCATACTCAAAATCAGATAAGGCCCTCAATCCTCTTAAAAGCACAGAAGCACCGTGATCCCGGACATAATCAACAAGAAGACCATAATAGCTGTCCACAGAAACGCCTTCCATATTCTTGATCACCTCTTGAATCATCTCCACCCGTTCTTCCACCGTGAAGCGCGAATCCTTGCTGGGATTGTAGGCAACAAGAACGATTAATCTGTCGAAAATTTTCAGGCCTCTCTTGATGAGATCAACATGGCCATTAGTAATGGGATCAAATGACCCCGGATAAACGGCAATATTTCCCATTTAATTCCTTTCCATCTGATTTACAGGTTTTAAGAACAAAAGCACGGAATCACCATACACCCGTTGCTGTCCGAAAGAATAGTCTTTTTCCGCAAAAACGACGGGTTCCCGCCGTGAATGCTGAATAACGACCCAACTGTCCCGGGCGGCAATGTTTCCCTGGGCAATCAGGTCAACTGTTTTCGCAATAAGCCCCTCCTCGTAGGGCGGGTCAATAAAAATATAATCACACCGCAAACCCATGCGGGACACCTGAGTAATTCCCGCTTTCACATCGGCGCACAGTGCCTGTCCCTGTTGGGCAAATCCCAGACGTAAAAGATCAGCACGCAAAAAACGAACCAAATCCCTGTTTTTTTCCACAAAAACGGCTTTTGCCGCTCCACGGCTTAAAGCCTCCAAGCCAACGCTTCCCGTTCCCGCAAAAAGATCAAGAAATACCAGACCGTGAACGGGAACCATGTTGAAGAAGGCCTCCCTTATCATCCCCGACGTGGGTCTGATACGCGCACAATGGGGGTTACGGAGGAGGAATCCCTTTTTGGCTCCTCCAATAATCCTCATAGATATTTCTGCGCTAATATTTCCGCAATCTGCACCGCGTTAAGGGCCGCCCCTTTGCGGAGATTATCCGCCACCACCCACATATTGATCCCGTGGGCAATGGATTCGTCTTCCCGGATGCGCCCCACAAAAGTCTCGTCCTGCCCCGCCGCGTCAATGGCCAAAGGATAGACTCTGCTAGCGGGATCATCCACAACGCGTACGCCCGGCGCTTTAGCAAGGAGATCTTTTACTTCCTGCGCCGTAATCTTCTTTATGGTTTCAATATTCACGGATTCGGAATGACCATAGAATACGGGAACGCGCACCGTTGTCGCAGTCACGGCAATGGCATCATCATTGAATATCTTTTTCGTCTCATTGATCATCTTCATCTCTTCCTTGGTATAACCGTTCTCCGTAAAAACATCAATCTGGGGAAGACAGTTAAAGGCAATACGATGAGGATAAACATTCACAACGGCGTCTTCACCGGCCATCAACGCCCGTGTCTGCCGGGAAAGCTCTTCTATGGCCTTCATGCCCGTTCCCGACACGGCCTGATAGGTGGAAACTACCACTCTTTTAATGCCCACGGCGTCGTAAATCGGCTTCAAGGCCACCACCATCTGAATGGTGGAACAATTCGGATTGGCAATGATACCCTTCTTGGGGTACCGGGCAATGGCCTCCGGATTCACTTCCGGAACGACCAGGGGAACATCGGGATCCATGCGATAAGCGCTGGTGTTATCAACAACCACGCATCCCGCCTTGACTGCGATGGGGGCAAATTTTTCACTGAGACTTCCCCCGGCGGAAAATAAACCGATCTGCACATCTTTAAAAGAATCTTCCCGCAAAACCTCTACGGGAACAGACTTGTCCTGAAAGGAAAAACTTTTCCCCAATGACCGCTCCGAAGCAAGCAGTTTCAAACTTGCCACCGGAAAATTCCGCTGCGCCAGGGTTTTGATTATTTCATTGCCCACAGCGCCTGTGGCTCCAACAACAGCAACTCGATAGGACTTCATAACGCTCAACTCCAGTCTATTAAAATTAATCCTCAAAAAGCGATATTAAACTCCGCAAACGCTCACTTATTCCTTTTAAATAACGCCTGTTCCCCGGAAGAGATCTTCTGTCCCAGCTTTAGTAACGACCAAAAGGGGCCGGACAGGGTATATCCCATGGCAAAGAAAAAGAAAACAATTTGATGATGCATAACGGTCACAATCATTAAGCATACGATGAAAAAAAAGGACATAAAAGGTTTTTTGGAAAAATAATTTACCTTTTTGAAACTGTAATACTTAATATTGCTGACCATGAGCAAGGCAACGCAAAAGACGCCCGCAAGCACCAGAATATGGTTAAAACTCCCCTTCCCTCCCAGATGGTCGTACAAAATGATTCCCGTCGCCACGACGGATGCCGCCGCAGGAATGGGAAGACCGTTAAAAACCTTGCTTTCAATGATGCCTATTTGGATATTGAAGCGCGCCAGGCGCAAAGCGCCGCAAACGACAAACAGAGAAGCAGCCATCCATCCCCATTTACCGTAAGGGGCCAATCCCCACATGTAAACCAATATGGCCGGAGCTACGCCAAAGGCAATCAAATCCGCTAAAGAATCGTACTCCGCCCCAAACTTTGTCGTCGTATTCGTATAGCGCGCAATGCGGCCATCCAATCCGTCAAGAATGGCAGCCCCTAACAAAAAAATGGCCGCAAGATAATAATTCCCCCCAATAGTAATAAGGATGGAGGAAAAACCGCAGAGGAGGCTGGCCGTTGTAAATAAGTTTGGTAAGACATAAATCCCCTTCCGCATCTTTTTTGTGGATGATTCACGTGTCACTCGAGATACCCTATCGGCGTTTCCCCCGCTGTAACTTTATCGCCAACCTTTACAGCAAGATTGCAATCAACGGGCAGATAAACTTCCACGCATGAACCAAAACGGATCAGACCAAACCGCTCACCCCTTTGCACCTGAGAACCTTCGCTTACCCAACACACGATGCGCCGGGCAATAAGGCCGGCAACCTGAACCACCAGGATTTCCCGTCCGTTTTCCGTTCGCAGTTTAACAATGTTTCGTTCATTATCCGTGGACGCCTTATCGAGGTTTGCGGAAAGAAATTTCCCTTTCACATAGTGGATGGATTCGACGCGGCCGGCGCAGGGCATACGGTTGACATGGACATTGAAAACCGTCATGAAGATGCTGACTTTTTTGCAGGGGCCTGCGAAATGTGGAGCATGGGAAAGCTCCTCCAGTTTCAAAACCCGCCCGTCGGCAGGGGCAATCAGCAATTTTTCGTAGTCAGGCGTGTTACGGCGGGGATTACGGAAGAACCAGATAATAAAGGCTGTCAGCCCCAGAAATACCCCTCCGGCAATCCAGAAACCTACGAAAAAGAGAATAACCGCAGGCAAAAAGGACAAAATAATGAAGGGAAGTCCTTCCCGGGCAATCAGGCTGCTATGGGACGTATGATCTTGATGGTCCATCCTCTCTTCCTTAAATACCATTAATAACACAAGACATCGCTATTATCCGAATTAAAAAAAGTTGTCAATAGAGGACATGTCTTACCGGCTAAAGCTCTATCGCAAAACTGTTTTTGGGAATGGAACTCCCTCCGCGCACGATTGAACTTGTATTCCTGAGATCATGCGTATGACGATTCAAAAAATGGAATTACGCATCGGTGGATAAAAATACACATTGATTTATTGTGAATAAAATGTGTAACATATAGTTATGAAAGTTGGAATTGGATACAGCGATAATCCCGAAACAAATGCTGCTGGTTTACAGGCTGCGGAAATGGCGGTTAAAGAAGCAGGGAGAAATGATCCCTGTGATATGGTACTTCTGTTTTCCACCGCCCGGCATGACCAGTATGTTTTACGCGAGGCAGTAGCTTCGGTAACGGGTGAGTCTGTACCAATTTACGGCGGCGGCACGGCTGGGATCATCACCAATGAATATTTCGGCTATGCCGGCGACCAAATAGCGGCGCTCTGTATCTGGTTGGACGGTGTTGGCTGTGAAGCTCTTATTGTTGGTGGTTTGCAGGAAAGCGAAGAAGAAACCGGTATACGGCTTGGGAAGCAGCTTGCCGCCTTGGGAACAAAGCCAGACTCTCCGGTCATGCTTTTTTACGACGCCCTTGACTGTTCAAATGGCGTCCGGATGCTGATGGCGACATGGCTTTTGGCAGGAATAGGAAAGGGCCTCGGGTTTTTGCCCGATCTGGCGGGTGCGGGTCTTATGGGCGATCATGCGTGCAACCCGACAAAACAATGGCTTGGGGACGGGATGGGCGAGTACAGCGCGATAGCTCTTGCTTTTTCCGGCAATATCCGTATGGACAGCGTTATCATGCACGGCTGCCGCCCGGCTACGCAATACTATACCGTTACCAAAGCCGCGGGGCCGGTCATACTTGAAATCAACGGCAAGCCGGCCATACCGTTTATTGACGAAATTCTGGATTCTGCGATTGCCCCCGAACAGTATCCATTTTTCCTGATTTTTGGCGTAAATCACGGAGAGCGTTGGGGAGATTACAACGAAGATTATTATGCCAGCCGCCTCTGTCTCGGCATTGACAAGGACAGCGGGGGGATAGTCATGTTTGAGCCGGACATGGTCGAAGGCACGGAATTCAGGCTGATGTTTCGCTCCATAGATCTTGATTATATAAAACCCAAAATTGACAAAGTCTTCGATGAGCTTGACGGGCGGGAGCCGGTTTTCGCTGTTTATATTGACTGCGCGGGGCGCTGTGCCGGTTACGGCGGCATGGATATGGAAGACGCTCTGGTCATTCAAAAAACAGTAGGAGGAAGGGTTCCTGTACTCGGCCTTTATACCGGCGTGGAAATCGCCTCCATCGGGGGGAGTCCGCGGGGCCTTGACTGGACCGGCGTATTTTGCCTTTTCTCACAGAGCAGGGACGGCGCAATTACCGCCAAAACAACGGTACAATCCCTATGGGACGCGGAACATTCCACGGCGGAGTCAAAAGAAATTCCTGTGGAGGCCATGGCGCGCCTTTGCGAGCAAAACGCGGCGAAAATACTGGCCCTTGATACCGCCTCCATTGCGATACGTTACGAGCTTGAACAAAAACGCCGGGGATTCAGCCTCCTCGCCGAATTGGCCGTTTCCCTGCGTCAGAGCGCCAGCTATGAAAGTGTTTTCATTCCCGCTGCCAGGCGTATTAACGCCGCTCTCAATATGCAGCGTACAATCGTGCTGGTGCCGGACGGCAAGGGGCTTTTTACAGCGGAAGTTTTGCAGGGCTACCCGGCAAACGAAAAAGCGGTGTTTGCCGGACACCATATAGAAGTACCCCCGGAACTCCTTGATCCGGATAATCCGGTACTGGTCACGGGAGCAGACCCGGCGGACCGGCTGGGGGCATTTCGGGAGTTTATTGGCGTACCGTTTTTTATTTCCTCACCCGTAATTTTGCAGGATGAGGTTTTCGCTATTTTCATTACGGGGCGGCTGGTTGAGGCGCATCCCTATCTTGTGCGCCTGAGCCGGAGCGATATGGAAACGGTGCAGGCAATAAGCGTTCTTTTGGCATCGGTGATTGCGGGCCAGCGTCTTGCGGTATCGGAGGAGCGAAACCGGATCATGGTGGACGCCATGCCCATGTGCTGTCTCTTCAGGGATGAAAAGGGGGATTTGACCGACTGCAACAGGGAAGCCCTGTCCCTGTTCGGGTTCACGGATAAAAATGAGCTTTTGGAGCAGTTTCTCACTTTGTCGCCGGAATATCAGCCTGACGGCCGCCATTCGGAAAAAACCGTGCGTGAAACCGTCAAAAAAGCTTTTGTTTCCGGCGGTGACAAGTTTATGTGGACGCACATGGATAAAAACGGGGAAATTATTCCGACGGAAGTTACCCTTATCCGCGTTCCCAAAGGTGAAAACTATATATTGGCGGCTTATGTACGTGATATGCGCGAGCAAAAGGCAGCGCAGGAATACGCCGAGCGTTACGCGAAAGCCAGGAATGAATTTCTGGCGTCTGTCAGCCATGAAATCCGCACGCCGATGAACGCGATTGCGGCAATGGCCCGTATCGCAAGCGACAGCAAGGATTTATATGAAAAGCAGCAAAATATTATCAATCAGGGAATGCGTTCCGTTAAGCTTCTGACATCAGTCATAGAAACTATTGTGGACTTTTCCCGCCTTGATTCGGGCCAGTTATCCCTGGAATCCGTTGAATTTTCCGTGCGGGAATTGATGGAGGACATTAGTAATATAGCGCGAAGTGAGACCGGAAAAAAATCGCTGTCTTTCCATGCGTCGGTTGACGGCGGCGTTCCCGAATCTTTATTTGGCGATCCAGCGCGGCTGCAGCAGGCATTGTTAAATGTTGTTATGAATGCGATCAAATTTACCGAAGCCGGCGGCGTGGAAATTCACGCCCTTAGCGAAAAGCCCGATCAGGACAATGTGGTGTCCCTGATATTTGAAGTGCGGGACACGGGTATCGGAATCACCGATGATCAAATGGCCGATCTTTTCAAACCCATGTACACCATGGATTCCACCTATACGCGCAAATACGGAGGGCTGGGAATGGGGCTTCCCGTCACCAATGGCTTGGTTATGCTCATGGGCGGAGAAATTACCTGCGAAAGCCGGCCGGGCGAGGGCAGTGTATTTCGGCTCATCATACCTCTGACGCTGCCTGAGAAAAAAGCGGCAGCAGCAGAAATGCTGAAGAAAAAAGCCGACTTGGAGACCTTGCAGGGAATGCGAGTCCTCGTTGCCGAAGATAATGATATTAATCAGATGATTATGGAAGAATTGCTTTCATCTGTTGGTGTAGAAGTGACGATGGCAAATAACGGGATTGAGGCATTGGCAATACTGTCTGAAGAGAGTTTCGATGTTGTCCTTATGGATATTCAGATGCCGGAAATGGACGGGTTGACTGCAACCTCCCAGATTCGCGCCGATCTTCGCTATGACGGGCTTCCTGTCCTTGCCATGACTGCCAACGGAGGGCCTGAACATTTGGCGGAAAGCATGAGCGCTGGCATGAATGATCATTTAACCAAGCCCATAGATGTGGATCAGCTCTACAAAGCCCTGAAAAAATGGGGTAAACGCTAACCCCTCACGCCTCACAAACCACAGCCAAAACAGAAAAAGTGACTGACGCCGCCCCTGTTATCTATCCACAGGACTGTAACGGTAATGAAATCAACTCAAACGTTGTGGAATAATGGATCACCTGGCAC
>JAITWQ010000224.1 GCA_031285215.1 Syntrophobacterales bacterium
GATGGCAAAAGAGGGAAATTACGCCCAGGTACGATTGCCATCGGGGGAAGTGCGGAAGGTGTTTATTTCCTGCCGGGCTACAATCGGACAGGTTGGCAATATAGAGAATGAAAATATAAGTATTGGAAAAGCAGGAAGAACGCGTTGGCATGGAAAGCGTCCCAAGGTCAGGGGCGTTGCAATGAATCCGGTTGACCATCCCATGGGTGGCGGTGAAGGGCGGTCTTCTGGTGGACGCCATCCCTGTACGCCGTGGGGAATTCCGACAAAAGGACACAAGACACGGACAAATAAAAGAACTGATAAGTATATTGTGAAGAGAAGGGGATAAAAGGTGTCACGTTCAATACGCAAAGGACCGTATATAGAGGAAAAGCTTCTTGAGAAGGTTCGGAAAATAGAATCTTCCGGTAACAAGGCAGTTATTCAAACCTGGTCAAGGCGCTCAACAATTGTACCGGAGTTGATAGGACACACTTTTGCGGTGCATAACGGTAAAAAGTTTATTCCTGTGTTTGTGACGGAAAATATGGTGGGTCATAAGCTGGGAGAGTTTTCGCCGACAAGGACTTTTTACAGTCACGCCGGAGATCGGAAAAGCAAGGTTAGAAAATAAAATAAGGTCTGACGGATATTCATCATTGGTTAAAATGGAGTTATTAGGGATATGGAAACGAAGGCAGTAGCCAGATATGTGAGAATTTCTCCTCAGAAAGCGAGATTGGTTGTTGATTTGATACGAGGGCGAAAAGTTGATGAGGCGAGAGTGATTCTGGAGTTTACGCGGAAAAAAGCAGCGGTCATCGTTTCGAAACTTTTGAAATCGGCTGTGGCAAATGCGAGTCAGAAGCCGGATGTTGATGAGAATATTCTCTATGTTAAAAAGATATTTGTGGATCAGGGACCTGCGCTGAAGAGATGGCGTGCGCGCGCCCAAGGAAGGGCGGCATCAATCAAGAAAAGAATGAGTCATATTACGATCGTGCTGGATGAAGCGTGAGTATTGAGGAGGTGGATCGTTGGGTCAGAAAGTAAATCCGATTGGATTGAGGCTGGGTGGTATTAAAACATGGAATTCCTCGTGGTATTCGGAAAAGAAATACGCCGCTCTTTTGCATGAGGATTTGAAGATCAGGAATTATTTGAAGAAAAAGCTCTACAATGCGGGTATATCGAGAATAGGAATTGAAAGGGCTGCGGATAAGGCAAAGGTGAATATTCATGCCGCACGGCCAGGGGTCATTATCGGGAAAAAAGGTTCTGAAATAGAGAAGCTTAAAAAGGATCTTGAGTCCATTACGGATAAGGAAATTATTCTAAATATTTTAGAGGTGCGTAAGCCTGAAATTGATGCGCAGCTTGTCGCGGAAAATGTTGCCCTCCAGCTGGAAAGAAGAGTTGCTTTTCGCCGGGCGATGAAGAAATGTGTGGCATCAGCCTTGAAATTTGGTGCAAAAGGCGTTCGTATCAATTGTTCCGGGCGCTTGGGCGGCGCGGAAATGTCTCGGTCGGAATGGTATCGTGAGGGGCGTGTTCCTCTTCATACATTGCGGGCTGATATTGATTGCGGTTTTGCAGAGGCGCATACGGCATATGGTCAGATAGGCGTTAAGGTATTGATGTTCCATGGAGAAATATTGCCAAACCAGAAACAGGTTTAGCAATAGAGTGGGATGGCAGGATTATAAGCAGGGGAAAAATTTATGTTAGCACCTAAGAGGATGAAATATCGGAAAATGCAGCGAGGGCGCATGGGGGGAAAGTCCATTCGCGGCGGCCATATTGCTTTTGGCGATTACGGTCTTCAGGCATCTGAATGCGGATGGATAACGGCGAGACAAATTGAGGCCGCTCGTATTGCCATGACTCGATATGTAAAAAGAGGTGGGAAAATATGGATCAGGGTATTTCCGCAAAAATCAATCACGAAGAAACCTGCTGAAACCCGTATGGGTAAAGGGAAGGGCGCACCGGAAGAATGGGTGGCTGTAATTCGTCCCGGCGCCGTTCTTTACGAGATGCAAGGCGTGGCAGAGGACGTTGCGAAAGAAGCTTTTCGTCTGGCGGCTCATAAGCTTCCCATTGCGACAAAGTTTCTTGTGAAGGAGATATCAAATGAAGAATAAAGATATCATAAACTTGGAAAAAGATGAACTTGAGCAGAAGCGTAAGGAACTCAAGGAAGAATATTTCAAGCTAAAGGTAAGGCATGCGTCAGGCCAGTTAGAAACTCCTTCTTCTCTTGCGGTTGTTCGTAAGAATATTGCGAGAGTAAATACGGTTTTAAGACAGAAGGAGGGAAAGTGACAATGTCGGAACGGGGTAATAATAGGACAATACAGGGTGTTGTGATCAGCGATAAGATGGATAAAACCGTTGTTGTCATGTCTGAGAGATTGGTGAGGCATCCCGTTGTTCATAAATTTGTGAAAAGGCGTGTCAAATATAAAGTTCATGATGAAGCGAATTCCTGTCAGGTAGGCGACAAGGTTTTGATTATTGAATCAAGGCCCCTTAGCAAAGAAAAACGTTGGCGGGTTCGTGAGATTATACAGAAAGCTAAGTAAGCCGGAAAAGTAAAAAGGAGTTCAGTTATGATTCAGATGCAAACCATGTTGACCGTTGCAGATAATTCTGGGGCAAAGCGGGTCCTTTGCATCAAGGTTCTTGGCGGATCGAAAAGGCGTTATGCCAGTGTTGGCGATATTATTGTTGTTTCTGTGAAGGAAGCGCTGCCCAACTCGAAAGTGAAAAAAGGCGATGTGATGAAAGCTGTTATTGTGCGCACCGCTAAAGAGGTTAGAAGACCTGACGGATCCTATCTGAAGTTTGATGAAAATTCTGCTGTATTGATAACCAATCAGATGGAACCTATCGGTACTCGCATATTCGGCCCTGTGGCAAGAGAACTGAGGGCAAAACAATTTATGAAAATCATATCTCTTGCCCCTGAAGTGTTATAGTGCGTTTTTGTTCGGAATAGGGAAGCGGAGCAAAGTGATTCTAATTAAATGGGGATAGTGGAATGCAGGAAATTGGCTTTAAAAAAGGTGATCTGGTTAAGGTTACAACAGGTAAGGATAAGGGCAAGGAAGGTAAAGTTCTGCAACTTATCAAAAAGAAAAACAGATTGCTCGTTGAAAAAGTAAATATGTTGAAACAGCATAAGAAGCCTGACGCGAAAGGGAAGGGCGGTATCCTCGAAAAAGAGGGTCCTGTCCATATCTCGAATGTTATGCTTGTTTGCAGCAAATGTAATAAAGCGGTTCGATATGGGGTCCGGGCATTGGATGATAATAAAAAAGTTCGTTATTGTAAGAAATGTAACGAGATTCTAGACGCATAGGTCGTAATACCATGGCACAAGCGAGATTAAAAAAGTATTACAATGAAAAAGTCGTTCCCGCTCTGATGAAGGAGTTTGGGTACAAAAGCGTGATGGAGGTTCCCAAAGTCACGAAAATTGTTGTTAACATGGGGCTGGGTGAAGCCATTCAGAATGTGAAAATTCTGGACAGTGCCGTGGAGGAGCTTTCCCGCATAACAGGGCAAAAACCTGTTATTACAAAAGCGAAGCGCTCTATTTCGACGTTTAAGCTTCGCCAGGGAATGTCCATTGGCTGCCGTGTAACTCTAAGGCGGGAAAGAATGTATGAATTCTTTGACAGATTAGTGAGTGTCAGCCTGCCCCGGGTTCGTGATTTCCGCGGCGTGTCTCCCTCGTCTTTTGATGGTATGGGGAATTATACTCTGGGGTTGCAGGAACAAATCATCTTTCCTGAAATAGACTATGACAAGATTGAAAAAGTGCGGGGAATGAATGTTGTCGTTGTCACAACGGCGAAAACAGATCAGGAAGCGCGGTATCTCCTGAAGCTGATGGGTGTGCCTTTTAGGAATTGATAACTGGATTTAATATAAGAAAAGTGTTGGTGGAGGACCAGGAGTGGCAAAAAAATCGTTAATTGCAAAATCTAAGAGGGAAATGAAATTTTCCGTAAGGCAGTACAATCGTTGTCCTCTTTGCGGGAGATCTCGAGCCTATTACAGGAAGTTTGATATGTGTCGGCTTTGTCTGCGGGATCTTGCCCTTAAAGGGGAAATTCCTGGCGTTATAAAATCCAGTTGGTAGTTTGAAGGAGTCGTTATTATGGGGATGACAGATCCGATAGGGGATATGCTTACAAGAATCAGAAATGCAAGTAGAGTGCATTTCAAAAGTGTTGATATCTTTTTTTCCCGGATGAATCGGGATATTGCCAGGGTATTGCTTGATTGCGGATATATTGAAGGCTATGAAATAAAAAAGGGCGAGGGCGGCGATAAGGTTTGGGATGTTTTACGCGTCCATCTTAAATATGCGGAAGATAAAAAGCCCGTTTTAACTGGTTTGAAGCGAGTGAGTAAGCCTGGGCGCCGGGTTTATCTGCATAAAAATGAAATACCTAAAGTGTTGAATGGGTACGGCATAAGCATCATAACGACTTCTAAAGGCGTGATGACGGATAGAGAAGCCAAGGCGAAAAACGTGGGAGGAGAGATCCTTTGTAACGTGTGGTAAATCAAAGTGCCGGGAATGGAGTGATTTTTTTATGTCAAGAATCGGGAAGAGAATCATTGAAATACCAGAAGGTGTTTCGATTAAAAAGGAAGGCAACTTAGTTGTTGTGCAGGGCCCCAAGGGTACTTTGTCTCGTGTTTTGCCAAGGGAAGTAGAAATTATTGTTGAAACTGATAATAAAACTGCCCATGTTGAGAAAAGTTCGGCTGCGAGAGTCGCGGATCAGAATCAGGGCTTGGCAAGAACTCTTGTCGCAAATATGGTGACAGGCGTTAGCGCCGGCTATGAAAAAGGACTGGAAATTTCCGGGGTAGGTTACCGCGCGGAAGTTGATGATAATGGTATGCTGAAACTGGCTGTTGGCTATTCATCTCCTGTTGTATATGAGGTCCCCGAAGGAATCAGCCTGAGGGTTGACAAGCAGGTCAATATTTTTGTGGCGGGGATAGATAAAGAACTGGTTGGTAAAGTTGCCGCAGAAATCAGAAGCATTAGAAAGCCTGAGCCATATAAGGGAAAAGGAATCAGGTACGCTGGCGAAGTTGTGAGAAAGAAAGAAGGAAAATCAGCAGGTGCATAATCAGCATCGTACGAGAGAGAGGTAAGGCAATTGTCATCTAAGAGGATTACAAAGGTCAGAGCAAGAAGAGCCAAAAGAGTGCGTTCAAAAGTACACGGTACAATGGAGCGGCCGAGATTATCTGTTTTCAGGAGTGACCGGCATATTTATGTTCAGGCGATTGCCGATGATACGGGTCGTACTCTCGCCCATGCATCTACCGTATCTAAAGATTTTGATAAAGGAATTTTGACGGATAAGAAAATTCTTGTTGCCAAAGAGGTTGGGAAGATGGTTTCGGCAAAACTTTTGGCAATGGGGATTTCTCAGGCGGTATTTGATCGCGGCATGTATTTGTACCACGGACGGGTTAAAGCTCTTGCAGAAGGGGCAAGAGAAGCAGGCTTACAGTTTTAAAGGTAATTGATAAAATACACTGAAGGGAATGGCCTTGAATAAAAGAGAAATAAGAGAAGAAGAGCTTTTGGATCGAGTAATAGCCATTAACAGGACGGCAAAGGTTGTTAAAGGCGGCCGCCGTTTCCGTTTTAGTGCCATCGTTGTTGTTGGTGACGGGATTGGCGCGGTAGGTTCCGGTTTGGGCAAGGCGCATGAAGTTCCGGAAGCCATTCGTAAAGGAATGGAACAGGCAAAAAAGAATATGACTTCGGTAGCCGTTCTGGATAAAACAGTTCCCTATGAGGTTATTGGTCATTATGGGGCGGGCAAGGTGCTTTTAAAACCTGCCTCTGCCGGAACAGGTCTTATTGCGGGCGGCGCAGTGCGGGCTGTTTTAGAAGTTGCCGGTGTTCAGAACGTGTTGACGAAATGCTTGGGATCTCATAATCCTCATAATTTGGTTAAAGCAACGATTAATGGACTGCAGCAGTTGAAGGACCCTTCGGCTATTGCCTTTCGGCGTGGAAAGACCTTAGAAGAGATCTAATACGGGATGGGAGAATTTTAGAGTGAAGAAGCTCCGAATTACGCAGGTTCGCAGTTATATTGGTAGGCCTGAAGAACAGAGAAAGGTTCTCCGAGGTCTTGGGTTGGGCAAAATGAATCGTGTCGTTGTGCTTGAAGACAAGCCCGAAGTGCGTGGTATGATTAATAAGGTTAATCATCTGGTCAGATATGAAGCGATAGAGGAGTAGCAGAGATGGATTTAAGTACATTAAAAGCGCCAGATGGTTCGCGTAAAAAAAGAAAAAGAGTAGGGCGGGGCAATGGCTCCGGTCATGGCGGAACTGCATGCAAAGGGGCAAAAGGACAAAAAGCGCGATCCGGCGGGAAGGTTCGCCGCGGATTTGAAGGAGGCCAGATGCCCCTTGCGAGAAGACTGCCCAAACGGGGATTCCGTAATATCTTTCGTCAGGAAGTTGCCGAAGTTAGCATTGAATCGTTGAACCGCTTTGACGAAAACACTGTTGTTGATGCGGAAAAGCTTTGTAATGCGGGATTGATAAAACATTTTGATGATATTGTTAAAGTTTTGGCAAACGGAGATATTAACGTTCCTTTAACGATAAAAGTCAATAAAATCAGCAAAGGGGCCAGGGCAAAGATTGAGGCTGCCGGTGGTTCCTTCGTAGAGGTTGAATAACTTGCTCGAAGGCCTCAAAAATATTTCTAAAATACCAGAACTGCAAAAGAGAATTCTCTTTACTTTGGGGTTGCTTACCGTTTATCGGGTTGGCGCTCATGTTCCCACTCCGGGGATTGATGCGATTGCTTTAGCGTCTTTTTTTGAGCAAGCCAAGGATTCACTTCTGGGGCTCTTTGATTTATTTGCAGGCGGCGCCCTCAGCAATTTATCTGTTTTTGCTTTGGGTATTATGCCCTACATAAGCGCTTCGATTATTCTGCAGCTGTTGACGATTTCCGTTCCGCATCTGGAAAAGCTTTCTAAAGAAGGGGAATCGGGCCGGAAGAAAATCATCCAATATACGAGGTATGGTACTATTTTGCTAAGTATCATACAGGGATTTGGTATTGCCGTTGGTTTAGAAACGATGGCTGGTCCGACAGGGGCGTCCATCGTGATTACTCCCGGCTGGGGTTTTCGATTAATGACGGTTATTACCCTGACGGCGGGTACGGCCTTTATTATGTGGTTGGGCGAGCAGATTACGGAACGCGGCATAGGAAATGGTATTTCCCTGATTATCTTTTCCGGTATTGTATGTCAGGGGCCTGAGGCAATACTGAACGTTTTCCAGCTCTTATCGTCGAGAGAGATGGGGATCTTTGCTATTATTTTCCTGATAGTCATGATGATTGGTGTTGTTGCCTTTGTTGTTTTCATGGAAACCGGACAGAGGAGAATAACGGTTCAATATGCTAAACGGGTTGTCGGAAGGAAAATGTATGGCGGTCAATCAACCCACTTGCCGCTGAAAATTAATACTGCCGGCGTTATCCCGCCGATATTTGCATCGTCAATTATTATGTTTCCGGCGACGATAGCAACGTTTATTGATCATCCATGGATGATGGCGATTACCAATGTTCTCACTCCCGGCCGCATCCCCCATGAGATACTCTATGTTATTTTTATTATATTTTTCTGTTATTTTTATACGGCGGTTACATATAATCCCGTTGACGTTGCGGATAACCTGAAAAAGTATGGTGGTTTTATACCGGGAATTCGTCCCGGTAAAAAAACGGCGGATTATATTGATGATGTTTTAACGCGGCTGACCTTTAGCGGGGCGATTTATGTATCTGCGGTGTGCGTCCTGCCTACTATTCTTATGACTAATTTTAATGTGCCATTCTACTTTGGTGGTACGGCTCTTTTAATTGTGGTGGGCGTTGCTCTTGATACGGCAGGACAAATTGAAACACACTTGCTTACAAGACAGTATCAGGGTTTTATGAAGAAAGGCCGGATCGCCAGGCGGCGTTGATGGATGAGAAAAGGATGGTCCGCAGGCCATGGTGATAATCAAACGGCCAGACGAGATTGAAAAGATTAGAAAAAGTAATATCATTGTTGCGGAAATCCTGAAAGAGCTGAAAAATATTGCAGAGCCTGGTATTACCACAAAGCAGTTGGATGATCATGCGGAGAATATGGCCTTGGCAAAAAAGGCAAGACCCGCGTTTAAAGGATACCACGGATATCCGTTTTCCCTGTGCGCATCCGTGAATGATGTTGTTGTCCATGGAATGCCGTCGAATCGAGTTCTTGTAGCTGGTGATATCATAAGCTTAGATTTTGGCATTTTTTATGACGGGTTTTATGGGGATGCTGCAATTACGGTTCCCGTGGGCGATGTTTCGGATGAAGCCCGCAAACTGATGAAATGTACGGAAGATGCTCTTTACCAGGCGATTAAAAACGCGGTTCCCGGTAACAGACTGGGTGATATATCCGCATCCTGTCAGGAGCGGGTTGAACAAGACGGTTATTCTGTTGTTCGTGATTATGTCGGTCATGGCATAGGGAAGAGCCTTCATGAAGATCCCCAGGTTCCCAATTATGGGATTAAAGGGAGGGGATTGGAGCTGAAAGAGGGTATGGTACTGTCTATTGAACCCATGGTGAACGGTGGCACATATAAAGTAAAACTTTTGGAT
Source organism: Syntrophobacterales bacterium (assembly GCA_031285215.1). Taxonomy (GTDB): domain Bacteria; phylum Desulfobacterota; class Syntrophia; order Syntrophales; family JAAYKM01; genus JAAYKM01. The sequence continues at coordinate 8,706 of JAITWQ010000224.1, forward strand.
GACGGCTGGACAGTTCTTACAGAGGATGGAAGTTTATCCGCGCATTTTGAACATACAGTGGCTATTACAAGAAGTGGACCGGATATTCTTAGTTGCCTGTAAGAAGAAAAGAATAGGAAAATGCCGAAAGAAGAAGCAATAGAAGTTGATGGCAGGGTGATTGAAACATTGCCTAATGCCATGTTTAAAGTAGAATTGAGTGATGGTCATAAGGTGCTTGCCCATATATCTGGCAAAATGAGAATGCATTTTATAAAGATTCTGCCCGGTGATCGCGTCACCGTAGAGCTTTCACCATATGATCTGACGCGGGGAAGAATTACCTATCGGTCAAAATAAGAGGTGCTGAAAAACGATGTTTTTGTTGCGAAAACGCACATGATAGATGAGGGAGAAGAACGGTGAAAGTAAGATCATCAATAAGAAAAATCTGTGATAAATGTATCATTGTGAAAAGACGTGGGGTATTGCGTGTAGTGTGCGAAAACCCGAAACATAAGCAACGTCAGGGCTGATTTGCCGATCTGAGGAGGTTTTCAAGTGGCAAGAATTGCAGGAGTTGATTTACCAAGAAACAAGAGTATGGATATCGCGTTGACCTATATTTACGGAATAGGGAGGCCAGCGGCTAAAGCGATACTTGATAAAGCTGGAATTTCTTATGATACGAAAACGGATAACCTTGCGGATTCGGAAGTAAGCGCGATCAGAGGCGTTATTGATAAGGAATATAAGGTCGAAGGAGATCTGAGACGGGAAATATCCATGTCTATTAAACGACTGATGGATGTTGGAGCCTATCGGGGATTGCGCCACAGAAGGGGCTTGCCGGCAAGGGGGCAGCGTACGCGGACAAACGCCCGCACGAGGAAAGGTCCCAGAAGAGCAATTGCAGGGAAAAAGAAATAAGTAGAATAAAAGAAAAGATTGGTCTGGAGGTAGCATGGCTAAACCGGCAAGAAAAACGGGCAAGAGAAAAGAAAAGAAAAATATTCCTGAGGGAGTTGCCCATATCCAATCCACGTTCAATAATACAATTGTAACGATAACAGATTTGACGGGGAATGTAATTTCCTGGTCATCTTCGGGAGTGCAAGGGTTTAAAGGGTCGCGCAAAAGCACACCATTCGCGGCGCAAATGGCAGCGGAGGACGCTGTTAAAAAGGCCAAGGAACATGGGATGCGTAAGGTGCAAGTATATGTGAAAGGTCCTGGTTCTGGACGGGAATCAGCATTGCGTTCTTTGCAAACGGCTGGATTAACAATTAGTTTAATCCGAGATGTAACTCCTGTGCCCCACAATGGGTGCCGTCCACCAAAACGTAGAAGAGTGTAAAATCCGGACAATTCGCAAATGTGAAGGAATAAGGTAAAGTTTATATAGGGAGGCGATTTTGGCAAGATATAGCGGAGCTGTGTGTCGGTTGTGTCGTAGAGAGGGAGTAAAATTATTTCTCAAGGGAGACAGGTGCTTTGGGGAAAAATGTGCCTTTGAAAGAAGGGGTTACTCTCCTGGTGAGCATGGTCAGGGAAGAAAAAAACAGGCTTCCGACTATGGTTTGCAGCTCAGGGAGAAACAGAAATTGAGAAGAATGTATGTACTCCTGGAAAAGCAGTTTGCCGGCTACTTTGATAAGGCTGATCGCCAAAAAGGAATTACGGGTACAAATCTTCTTGTAATTCTGGAGAGACGACTGGACAATATGGTGTTTCGCATGGGATTTGCGAGTTCCAGAACGGAAGCACGTCAATTTGTATTGCATAATCATTTTCTCGTTAATGGGAAAAAAGTGAATATTCCCTCTTATCTGGTAAAGATAGGTGATGAAATTTCTGTCAGGGAGAAGAGCAGGAGTATTATACGTATTACAGACGCGATGGATACGGTACTGCGCAGGGGAATTCCCGCATGGTTAGAGTTGGATAAGGATAATTTTAAAGGGGCGGTGAAAATGCTGCCGACACGTGACGAATTGACCATGCCTGTTCAGGAACAGTTAATTGTCGAATTGTATTCTAAATAATGGCTTTAAGATAATTATGAAGGGCAGGGAAAAGTAAGCCATGCTAAAAAACTGGCATAATTTGATCAAACCAAAGCGGATTGAAATAGACGAGAACACCCACACCGTGTCGTATGGTGAATTTTCAGTTCAGCCTTTGGAACGGGGTTTTGGTCTTACTTTAGGCAATGCTTTGCGAAGGGTGCTTTTGTCTTCCATCAGCGGGGCGGCGATTGTCTCGGTTAAGATAGATGGTGTGCTTCACGAATTCTCAACTGTACCTGGCGTTAAGGAAGATGTGACGGACATTGTTTTGAATCTCAAGGGCGTACGCCTGAAAATGCACCAGGAAGATACAAAGTTTATTCATATTAATGCTTCGGGAGAAGGTGTTGTCAGAGCGGGCGATATTATAACAGATGGTACCGTGGAGATATTGAATCCAGATCATCATATTGCCACTTTATCCGACCGCGGCGAAATGAGAGTGGAAATGATGGTCAATGTTGGCCGCGGCTATGTTCCCGCCAAAAGGGAACGCGATCCGGATCAGCCGGAAGGAACCATTAACATTGACGCCCTTTACTCTCCCATTCAGAAAGTAAAATATACGGTGACCAATGCGCGGGTTGGCCGTGTTACAGATTATGATAAGCTGGTTTTGGAAGTATGGACAGACGGAAGTTTGTCGCCGGAAGATGCTGTTGCTTATGCGGCGAAAGTTTTGAAAGATCATTTTGAGATTTTCATTAACTTTGATGACGTGGAGGATGAGCTTCCTGAAGAGCCGGTTGAGGAAAAACAGGATCTGAATGAATACTTATTGCGGCCCTTTGATGATTTGGAGCTTTCTGTGCGATCGGCAAATTGTCTAAGGAATGCCGGGATTCGTCTTATTGGGGAGTTGGTACAAAAGACGGAACCGGAAATGTTAAAAACGAAGAATTTTGGCAGAAAATCGCTGAATGAAATAAAGGAAATTTTAGCTGAAATGGGTTTAAACTTTGGTATGAAGCTGGATTTCCCCCCTTGGAATGAAAAAAGAGAGAATGTAGATTAATCTGCACAGGACCAAGGGACAGATATTTTACAAGAATCTGAGAAAGGAAGAGCCCCATGCGTCACAAGTATCATAAGAAAAAATTAGGGCGGCTTACAGCACATAGAGAGGCCATGATGAGAAATATGGTTACCTCTCTCTTGAAGCATGAAAAAATAACGACCACGGAGATAAAAGCGAAGGAACTGCGGCGTTTAGCGGAAAAAATGATTACTTTAGGCAAAAAGGGAAGTCTCCATGCCCGCCGGCAGGCCTTGGCAGTTATTCGTGAGCGCGACGTTGTGGAAAAAGTTTTTGGAGAAATATCGGATCGTTATCGTGAGCGTCCCGGTGGTTACACAAGGATCATTAAAAGCGGGTTCAGACTGGGTGATAATGCCCCCGAATCTATTATCGAACTGGTACAGGAGCAAAAGGGGTAATATAAAAGGGCAAAGCGGTGGTGTGATGACCGCAGACAGATGTTTCGTTTGATCAAAGGGGTGGGCAGGAATGCTCTCCCCTTTTTTGTCTTGTCATTTTAAATAATCGGGTTATAGTTATAGGAGTGTATAGGAAGCACAGTAAAGTTAAAAAGAAAGGAGAGTTTCTTATGGTGGAAGAGAAGATTGGTGAAGTCATAAAATATTTTTCCAAACCCAGTGTCGCCGCAATTAAAGTTGTGGCTGGCGAGTTGAAAGTTGGAGATGTAATCAGGTTTGTTGGCCATACCACGGATTTTGAGGAAACCGTTGAATCTATGGAAATGGATAATAACAAGGTTGATAAAGCCCCGGCAGGTTCCATGGTCGGAATAAAGGTAAAGGATCGTGTCCGGGCAGGCGATGAGATTTTTAAGGTCGGATGAATTTTCTCCTTATATCTCCAGAACGGCGGGTAAATTATTCATCGGCACATGAGTGATGCCCAAATTTTGAAGAAAGTGTGTAAGATAAAGAGGCATTGTTCCTTTTTCGGGGGGAAGAGGAATAATTGCATGTCATGAACGATCAGGAAACGCTATCATACCTGAACTTTCTTAAAGAAAGCAAAATCAGGCTTGATTTAATTCCCTTTAAAAGACTTCTTTCACGCTTAGGCAATCCTCATCAGGCATATCCTTCCATTCTTGTTGGCGGTACCAACGGGAAAGGCTCCATCGCCTCCATGATTGCGGCTATTCTTATCCATGCCGGTTTTCGTGTGGGACTTTATACGTCTCCTCATTTGGTTGATTTCCGTGAGCGAATTTGCGTGAATGGCGCGATGATTTCTCCGCAGGAGGCCGGTGCCTATATTTCACGGGTGCGTGGAAAAGGGGAATTTGCCGCGACGTATTTTGAGTGTCTTACGGCGGCGGCATTTTTACATTTCAAGGCAAAGCAGGTTGATTGGGCCGTCCTTGAGGTGGGCATGGGGGGAAGATTGGACGCTACCAATGTTGTTTCGCCTGTCGCCGCTGTTATTGCTAATATTTCTTTGGAACACAGAAATTATCTTGGCCGTACTTTAAGGGAAATTGCGGGGGAAAAGGCGGGGATTATCAAAGAAAAAGGGGTATGTTTGACGGCGGCCACCCAAAGAGCCGTTCTTGATGTTTTTCGTGCGTCGTGTAAGAGCCATCATGCCAGTCTGCTGCAATTGGGAAAAGATTTTCGTATTAGGGTGGGAACAAATGATTCTTTTAGCTTTACCAGTTCGGAATTGCATATGAAAGGGTTAAAAGTTGCTCTTCCGGGGACGCACCAAATCAAAAATGGAGCTTTG
>JAITWQ010000055.1 GCA_031285215.1 Syntrophobacterales bacterium
TCTCGCCTCCCCTTCGGGAAAACACTGGTTTGGTACGGACCAACTGGGGCGGGACGTCATGAGCCGGATGATATGGGGTGCTGGCATCTCCCTCAAAGTCGGATTTGTCGCGACGGGTATCGCCGTTCTCATTGGCACTTTCCTGGGGGCGATAGCAGGTTACTACGGCCGCTGGGTGGACGCTGTCATTATGCGCTTTGTTGATATTATGCTGTGTTTTCCCACGTTTTTTCTGATTCTGGCGGTCATTGCCATTCTGGAACCTTCTATCTGGAACATTATGATTGTCATCGGTATAACGAGCTGGATGGGAATCACCCGATTAGTAAGGGCCGATTTTCTTTCCCTGAAAGAACGTGATTTTGTTCTGGCGGCGCGTATGATCGGCGCGAAAGATTTACGCATCATCTTTATCCATATCCTGCCCAATGCCATGGCGTCGGTACTGGTAGCGGCCACCCTTGGCATCGCGGGGGCCATTTTGACCGAATCGGCTCTGAGTTTTCTGGGTATCGGCGTTCAGCCTCCCACTCCCAGCTGGGGAAATATCCTGACAGCCGGAAAAGATAATATTGATATTGCCTGGTGGCTTTCTTTGTATCCGGGACTCGCCATCCTGATCACTGTTTTAGCCTACAATCTCCTGGGCGAAGGAATTCGTGACTCCCTCGACCCCAGACTGAAATGAGAATCTCCAACACGATGGATGTTACCAGTATGGCAAATGCGATTATCTGGAGCAGAAATGACTGAGAAACAAAAGAGAAAGATGGCCGCCGCCATCACCTATGACGGCGAAAAAGATATTGCTCCCAGAGTTACGGCGAAGGGACGGGGGCTTGTTGCAGAAAAAATCATCGCCCTGGCGCAAAAACATGATATTCCCATCAAAAGTGATCCGGGTTTGGTAGAAATTTTAAGCCGCCTGGATATTGATGAACAGATTCCCCTCAATGTTTATCGTGCCGTAGCGGAAATTCTTGCATTCGTTTATAACCTGAACCGATCTAAATCTTCCTGAAAAGGGAAAAATTTTCCCCCTCTCTTCCATAATTATCCTCATCCGTTGTTTCTTATTTCACCCGTAAAGGGGCGGACAGCGTCTTAAATTTCCCTTTTCCCGAGAAAATTTTTGCCGCCAAGTAATTTGCGCCGTTCCTCATTATCAGCTGTTTTACCAATATTGTTTCAGCCCTGGGGGAAAAATATTTTTCCCCTTTTTGCAAACGGGCAAAAAATCTTTTTCGTGATTTGGCATATGCCTTGCTCTTAAAGGTCAAAAATAACGAAAAGAGGTTTTATATGTCTTACGCAGTTACCGACATTGCCGCAGCGGCTTCCGTCAAGGTTGACCAGTTGGATATTATTTCGAATAATATCGCGAATGTCATGACCGCCGGCTATAAGACGGAACATTTGCGGGCCTCCGTTGGCGACAATCTGCCCGATCCTACCGTTGACCGTATCCCCCGGATTACTTCTTCTGTTTATGTTGATTTCAGCCAGGGCATTCTTCAGCGGACGGGCAATCCCCTTGATGCCGCCCTGCAAGGGGAAGGATTCTTTGAAATTGAGACCGCCTCTGGCCCTGCCTATACCCGTGCCGGAAACTTCTCCATCAATCAGGAGGGAAGATTGGTCAACAAATCAGGCCAGACTGTTATGGGTGCTGCCGGCCCGGTAATAATCGCTGGAAATGATGTCCGCATTACCCAAAGCGGCAACATTCAGGTGGATGGCGTTACGGTGGATACTTTGAGAGTTGTTGTTTTTGAAAATAAAAACGCCTTGAAACGAGGCGAAGACGGGTTCTTTTTCGATTCAGGCGAAGCGGGGCTGGGAGAACCGGAAAGCATTAATATTCAGGCAGGTTTTCTGGAGCTTTCCAATGCTTCCGCCGCCAAGGAAATGATTCAGATGATTAATGTACAGCGCGCTTTTGAGCTTTATCAAAAGGCCATTTGGACAGTGTCCGATCAGGATAAACTCTCTGTCAGCAGAGTAGGACGATTGTCGTAATTTCGAGGAGGAAAAAATGATCAGAGCTTTATGGACAGCGGCAACGGGTATGGAGGCGCAGCAATTGGATCAGGATGTTGTGGCTCATAACTTGGCTAACGTAAATACCGTTGGCTTCAAGGCTTCCAGAGCTGAGTTTCAGGATCTTATGTATCAAGTCTATGCCCAGGCCGGAACGGAAACAACGCAGGGTAATGCCCTGCCCACGGGATTGGAAATTGGTATGGGAGTTAAACCAGTAGCCACTCAGCGAAGTTTTGCCCAGGGCGATTATCAGCATACGGGCAATACTTTTGATTTCGCCATCGAAGGAGACGGTTTCTTTCAGGTAGATGACAATGGGACAACATATTACACGCGGGCCGGTAATTTCCGCCTCGACAGGGATGGGTATCTTTGCAATCCGGAAGGTTTGCGGGTTATTCCCGAAGTTGTCGTTCCCACGGATGCCGTTCATTTTACCCTTGATAAGGGCGGAACCTGGACAGCGACTGACGGACAGGGAGCAATTTTGCAGACGGGAAGGATCGAACTGGTCCATTTTATCAATCCGGCAGGATTGAGTTCTGTGGGACGTAATCTCTATTTGCCGACGGAGGGATCGGGAGAGGCCATTGTTGAGTACCCCGGTGAAAACGGCATGGGTACGGTAACGCAATTCTTTGTGGAAATGTCAAATGTCAGCGTCATAGAGGAAATGATTAAAATGATCGTCGGTCAAAGGGCGTATGAGTTCAATTCCAAGGCCATTCAAACCGCCGATGGAATGCTGCAGATCATCAGTAATTTAAAACGGTAATTGCAACGGGCAGGAGATTATGAAAAGACGATTTTACCTGGCAGGAATCACGATGATAACGTTAATTTTAGGCCTTTGGGGTCATGCCTTTGCCGCCGCCAGTGAAAAAGCGCGGTCTTATGATTTGGCGGAACTAATAGGGCAGCATGTGCAAAATAATTCTTCCTGGGACAGGGACGACATAAGAATCGAATTCCCCGTTCCGCCGGGCAGCGTTGACCTGCAGGGGAGGAATATTTCCCACGATGTTTCTGCAAGCGGAAAAGATGCTTTAATCGGCAAATGTACCTTTGTTGTGCGGTTCTTTCGTGACGGCGTCGTCATCGCAAGAAATTCTGTGCGCGCCAATATTGAGATACGGGAAACGTATCTGACCAGTGCAAGGCAGATCAAAAAGAACGTGGTGATACAACCGGAAGATGTGCAAGTCGTAAAACGTTGGGTGCGTACTCTTTCCATAAGATCAATAAGTGATCCCCAGGATGTTGCCGGCAAACGATTAACCGTAGATATTGGCCCGGACCGGGAGATCAAGCAGTCAATGGTCAGTGAACCGCTCCTCATCAAACGGGGAGAAGTGGTGCGGATTGTATTGGACGGCGGCCAAATGGCCCTGAGTACAACAGGTACGGCGGAAGAGAATGGTGCGGAGGGACAGAAAATAAGAGTTAAAAACATCTCTTCGCAAAAAGTCATCATGGCGGAAGTCGTCCGCAGGGGAATGGTTAAAGTCGAATCCTTTTAAATAAAAATTGGGTGTCGTTATGAAAAAGATTATTTTTATTATACAAATTATGATGTTGTTCTGTCTTGTATCCTGTCTTCCCCCCAGAGAGGTTGTAAGAGAAGATGTTCATTTGCCGCCGCCTCCCGAACGCCCCGTGGCTCATGAGGGTTCCATCTGGCGGGGAGAAACCACGCAAAATTCTCTTTTTACGGATCACAGAGCACGCAGTATTGGCGATCTCTTAACCGTTGTCGTCGCCGAAGCCTCTACGGGAGAAAATAAAGGATTGACGGATTCCAAACGAAATTCCGTTACCAACGCGAATATCTCCGCTCTCCTGGGCATGGAAACGACGCTTCTTGATCGCATCCCGGAAATGGGCGGCAGTATCCGTATGGGGGGATCGTCAATCAATCAGTTGAAGGGTGAGGCCAACACAACGCGGGCCAATCATCTCTCCGCGAGAATCACGGTTCGCATCACAAAGGTATTGAACAATGGCAATTTCATGATTGAAGGGCGCCGCCAGATTCGCGTGAATGAAGAAGATCAGTATATCGTCCTTTCGGGTATCATCCGTCCCGAAGATATTACATCGGGAAACACGATTTCCTCCCAGTATATCTCCGATGCCCAGATATTCTATACGGGCAGGGGCGTTGTGGATGACAAGTTAAGACCGGGCTGGCTGACGCGCGTTGTTGATTGGGTTTGGCCGTTTTGATTGCTTGGCAGCATAAAGACTTAAAGGTGAAGATGATGATGAAAAAGATAAAAGGAATGGGAAAGATATTAGGGATTTGCATGTCCGTCTTGCTGGCTTCTCTGACAACTGCCCATGGTGCAAGAATCAAAGATATTGCCGATTTCGACGGCGTCCGCGACAACCAGCTGATTGGCTATGGCCTTGTCGTCGGCCTGGCCAAGACGGGAGACAATGTTAAAAACGGCTTTACCCGGGAAACTTTAACCAACATGCTCAGCCGTCAGGGGTTATCCATGCGTGATAAGGATATTAAAGCGAATAATGTCGCCTCTGTCATGGTGACGGCTTCCATGCCGCCTTTTGCGAAAATCGGAACAAAAATTGATGTCGTTGTGTCCTCCATCGGCGATGCGACAAGCCTCCAGGGAGGAACATTGCTGATGACCCCGCTGAAAGGTTCGGACGGAGAAATCTACGCCGTAGCCCAGGGAGCGATTGCCCTGGGAGGTTACACCGCCGGGACGGGAAATACGACAACAGTCAGAAATCATCCCAGTGTAGGGCGCATCGCCTCCGGCGCGTTTGTCGAGAAAGAGCTGCATTATGCCCTGGATACGAAACGCACGACAACCATTCAACTGCAGCAGCCTGACTTTACGACGGCAAAAAAAATGGCGGAAGCCATTAAGGCTTCGGTACCCGGAATAGAGGTAAACCAGAGAGACGGGCGTTCCGTAACCGTGACCATCGGCCCCGATAGTAATATGGTGGACATTCTTTCCCGCATTGAGAATCTGAATGTTTCCGTTGATGCCCCCGCCGTTGTCGTCATGAATGAAAAAACAGGCACGGTGGTCATGGGAGAAAACGTCCGCATCTCAACCGTGGCCGTTTCCCACGGCAACTTAAACATCCAGATCCGAGAAGAGTATGAAGTTTCCCAGCCTTCTCCCTTCGCACCGGCCCCCTCGCCCTATGGAGGTACGAGCCAGAAAAGTGTTACCACCCTTCCCGGAGGACAAACCGTCGTCACGACAACGACAACGATTTCTACAGGCGAGGAAAAAAATCAGCTCATGGTCGTTCCCAAGGGGGTTACGATTCAGGATATGGTGCGCGGGCTTAACGCCATTGGCGTAACGCCCCGTGACCTGATTACCATTCTGCAAACGATTAAAGCGGCAGGCGCACTGCAAGCTGATCTGAAGATGATCTGAAAAAGAGAATATTTTAAGAGGAGTTAACAATGAGCAGCTTTACTGCTTCCCCGGACATGACAAACATGATTTCCAAGACGCCATTGACGGAAATCAATAAAGGTTATGGTAAAAAAACGGCAGAAGATCAGGAAAAATCACTGCGGAAGGCGTGCGCCGATTTTGAATCCATTTTCGGCTACTACCTTTTGAAATCAATGCGGGCGGTTACCCCTTCGTCACCCCTCCTCTCCTTTCCCGGCAAAGATGTTTACAACATGATGCTGGATCAGAAGATTGCGGAAGATCTTTCCCACAAAGGGCACGGCTTGGGGCTGAAGGATATGCTGTACCGGCAATTTTCCCGCAGCATGACGGTGAATGAACAAGGAACCGATAAGCAGTTCCGGAGTACGGGAAAAGCAGGGTTGGTCAGAAACGATTAAAGTTTTTATGGATATTGCCGATATTAGGGGTATGATAATCAAAAGGAGATATGGAAAATGAAAATTTCCGGAAACAATAATGCCGCCATCCCTTTAATTCAGCAATACCAAAAACAGGAAAACATCAGGCAGGAAACCCAGGGGAAATCTATTCCCGTGGAAACGGTGGGACTTTCCAATGAGGCGAAGGAGGCTTACGCCATCAGCAAAATTTCCCAGACCCTTGATGATGTACGTATGGACAAAGTTAAAGAATTAAAGGGGCTTATAGACGCAGGAACATATGATGTGAGCGGAGAAAAAATAGCCGGCAAGATCATGAAAGAAGCGCTTTACGATATTCTCGCCTGATATCGTTTAAGGATAAACTGTTTCCTTTTGCTTTTCCTCCATGACATGTCTGAACCGGCGGGAAGGAATTTCCCCTCTTCCCCCAATTTCTTTCCCTCCTGCAAAGCCAGAACAGGAGACGCGCCATGGATTCAGAGTACAATAATTACCCCCATGATACCAGTGATGAAGAGACGTTGTATGTTTGCCTGGTTCACAACCTTGATCAGGAAATTCTTATTCAGCGGTCATTTCTGCGAGTATTGGATGAAGAGCTGTCCGTGCTGATATCCGCCAGTATGGACGGAATGGAAGAAACGAACAGTCAAAAAGAATTGCTGATTTACAAAACAAAGGAAAATACCTTTTCCCGCCAGGCCATTTTAGATCAGGTGAAAAAAGCCCTTGGTCTGCAAAAAGATCAACAGATAACGCTGTCCCTTTGTGAGAGCAGAGTTTCCGATGAAATCCTGTCCGGTAAATTGAGGGACTGCCGCCAAATCCTGATAAACCTGATGGAGCAGGTGCAGAAAAACAACCAGCGTAATCAGGATGCTATCCGGGCGGCCTTGGAAAATGTTCATGGCTCTCTTCAGTTTCTCAAAGCTATGCTGTTTCCTGCGGCGAATTATCAAAAAACTGGTCAATACAATCAAAATAATGCCCAAGGGGCTTTTATCAGCCAGGAAGGATAAAGATCATGTCCATCGGCAGTATCCTTTACACGTCCAAAGACGCCCTCATGGCGCATCAAATGGCCGTTGACGTAACGGGCGCGAACATCGCCAACGTTAATACGGCGGGATATTCCCGTCAGGCGATTAATATGGTATCTACGGGGGTGACGAATGTTGCTGCGAAAATCTACCAGAACGGCGTTGATGTCGCCAGTGTGACGCGCATCTATAACAGTTATCTGGAAGCGCAGATCGTCGAGCAGAAAGGATTGACAGGTTACAGCCAAACCAAGGCAGAAATATTGTCGGTTATGGAGGCCATTTTTGATGAAAGTAAGCCGGGAGGGCTTTCCGATCTGATGAATCGTTTCTGGGCCGATTGGCAGGAACTGTCCATGAATCCGGGAGGAATGGCGGAGAGAGAGGCCCTTGCCAGTTCAGCGGAGGCCGTGACCAGCATGTTTCGCAGTATTAATAACGGTTTGTATTCCATTTCCAGCAATGTGGAGCGGGATGTCGCCTATGCCGTCGGTGAGATTAACGCCCTCATCGCCGACATTGCCGATCTGAACAATAAAATCATCAGCTCCTCCAGCGGCACGGGCGACAGGAACATTCTGGAAGATCAGCGCATGGAACTCGTCAAGCAACTAAGTGCTTTGGCAGATGTCCATGTCATTGAAGGCGATTACGGAACCATCAAAGTCTATCTCAAAAACGGAGAAACCCTCGTTGATGGCGTGATAACGCGGTCTTTAGCCCTTGAGCCTCAGGCAGGCAATCCCACCGTATCCGACATTGTCTTTGCCGATAATCCCTCTTCACCGCTGACATCAGTGATCACGCAGGGCAAATTAGGGGCATTGCTGGAAATTCGTGATGTGACTATTCCTTACTATATGAACCAAATGAACGATTTTGCCAAAGCTCTGGTGTATGAAGTCAATGTCGTTCATCAAGCCGGTTTTGGCGCAGACCAAAGCACCGGTCTTAATTTCTTTGAATGTACTGTTGGCGCGGAAGCGGTAACGCTGCGCGTTAATCCCGCTATTCTGGCAGACGTAAGGCTTATCGCCGCCTCTTCCAGCGTTAGCGGCGACGGCAGCAACGCCTTGGCCATTTCCCTTCTCCAGGATAAGCGCACGATAAACAACCAAACATTCAGCAACTATTACGGCGGCGTTGTCGGGCAGATTGGCCGCCAGGTGGCCGACAGCCAAAGAACGTTGATTCATCAGTCTTTGGTTCTGGATCGCCTGAATAACCAGCGGGAATCTGTGTCCGGGGTATCCATAGACGAAGAAATGATTAAATTGATTCAATATCAGCTGGGTTACAACGCCGCCGCCAAGTTATGCGCTGCCGCTCAGGAGATGTTGGACACGCTGTTACAGATGAAGCAATAAATATTTACCGGAAAGGGGTAATTTACGATGCGCGTAACAAGCAATATGAGTTATTACATGCTTTCACTGAGTATGAATCGCCTTCAGGAAAGTTATCATAATACGATGGAGAAAATTGCCACCCAGAAGCGCATCAATCGTCCTTCCGACGATCCTTTGGGAATGATGAAGGTGATTGACTATAAAGATGTGCGCAAATCCGTTGAACAGTACCAGGCAAACATCAGCCTGGCTACGTCATGGCTTGCCACAGCTGCGGTAACACTGGAAAGCATTGACGAGGCTCTGGGCAAGATCAAAAGCATTGCCATGAGTTATGCCTCTTCTACTGACAATACCAAGGCTACCTTTGAAGATCAGGTAAGAGACTTAACGGAGCAGATCTATGCCTTTGCGAACAATACCTTTCTGGGGCAATATCTGTTTTCCGGCTCGAAGACAGAGACACAACCTTTTGTTAATACACCGCAGCCAGCGCCAACAGTAGGCGCAGGCGGAAATAATGGCTATACCGGTTCCGTATCGGTGGCGGGAGGCCCTTTTACCGGAACAGCTAATCAGACTTATGCCGTAAGGATAGTAAGTGATGGAATCGTTGGCTCTGCTGCTTTTGAACTTTCGTCAGACGGAGGAAAAACATGGGTATCTGGTACATGGAGCGGAAGTGATATTGTGGTGGATTCTGCCGCTGTTCCTCCCGTTGCCCTTGGTCTTGACGCATGGGCAAATATCTATGCGAATGACATCTTCTATGTGGAAGCCTATGCCGCAGGTTATTATCAGGGCGACGATCTTGCCAGAGAGGTAAAAACAGGGGCCAACACCACCATGGGCTATACCATTTCCGGCAGTCAGATTTTCTCGCCCACGGGCGGCGTTAATCTTTTCGAGGTTCTTGATGATTTACGGGCGGCCATGGCTTTGCCACCCGGACCGGTGCAAGATGCGGCGATTAATGCCGCCATCGGGAATCTTTCCATCGGGCGCGAACAGGTTCAGCATGGCCTGGCCTTGGTTGGCATCAAAGACGTTCGCTTTAAAATAGCGGAAAACCACTTAACCCTTTTGGATAAAACTATGGCCGATCTCGTTGATAAGGCGGAAAGTTCCGACATCGAAGAGTTGGCCATGCTATTGGCCATGCAGAAGATTTCTCTGGACGCGACTTATTCCCTGGCGGCTCAAATGAAACAAACGACCATTTTGAATTTCCTCAGATAACTTGCCGGAAACGCGGACGAGGAAAAACCTGACAAAGATATAACAGGGCATAGAGCAGGCTCGCGGCTGATTTATCCGGCGTGAGCCACCACAGACAAATGAAACGTCTATTATTTTTAATCACCTTCCTTTTTGCTTCGACAGCCTACACCGCCGAGATTTATTTCAGTCCCGGAGAGGGCTACACCGATGCCGTCCTCGAACAGATTTATTATGCCATAGCAGAGGATGAAACCCGCGGGCAGGATTATGCGGAAGCGCACCAAGACCCTGTCGAGGAAGAGTCCGCCTGTCATATTCTTTCCCATGAAAAACTCGTTCACCGGGGCACAAGAGAAAGTAACGATCTGAAAAAACTCGAAATGACCAACCGGTTTTTTAATGAGCGCATGATTTATGATGAAAATGCCTGGGGGGATTAATATTACTGGGCTACTCCTGCCGAATTTCTCAGCAAAGGGGTGGGAAACTGTAAAGATTATGCCATCGCAAAATTTTTTACCCTGAAAGCCATGGGCGTGGCCGAATCCAAGTTAAATCTTACCTATGCCAAAGCCCTCAGGTACAATAAGGCCCATTTGTCGTTGACCTATTACAGCAACCCCGGCGCGGACCCGCTGATTCTGGATAATATGATAGATGAAATTCTGCCCGGTTACGAACGGGAGGATCTGGTTCCCGTTTTCAGCTTCAACAGTTCGGGGCTTTGGCTCGCGTCGCAGAGAGGACGCGGGCGGCATGTCGGTTCACCGGACAGGCTGGGGGGATGGATGGACATGCTGAAAAGGATGTCGCGAACAGGCGGGTCAGCAGCCCCGCATCGTGAGAATAATGGCAGCCGGACAGCAAATTTCGATTCTGTGTTTGAGGCCCACCCCATGGCCGTTCCATCTCATTCCCATTAGTTTCATTCGCGGGGACAAGCCCCGCTTTCTTCCACAACTTTAATATTGACCCGGCTTCGTCGTCTTTTGCCAGTTTTGCGGCCCAAAGTGAATTTATGGCGTCAATAATTCTACTCTTCCTGTTTGATTCTCCCGTCTGCCGTATGGCCCGTTCAGCTTCATCAACCGCCAGAGTGATTGACAAATAAAGGCATTCTAACATCAAGATGCTGACAGAGCGGCCAACAGTGTGCGAGGGATGCCGACATAGCCGGAATGCGTATCCATCGCATTTCGCGGATTGATGACCCCACCATTCAGGTGCGGCAAACTAAGTGGCCTCTATATTGCAAAACGAAGGGTGGAAAATACTATTTTGTATCAAGGAAGGGGTAATTTATGGCAAATCGCATTTGTGGATTGCTGCTGGGCGTGTTGATCAGTCTTACTTTTTGCACGCCAGTGTTTGCGGACAAAGCTCTATATTCTTCTCAGAGAGAAGCGCCGCCGCCGCTTGCGGGCAGCAAGCAAAGTAAAGCGCTGTATTCTTCCCAAAGGGAAAAGACGCATAATCTCAG
>JAITWQ010000078.1 GCA_031285215.1 Syntrophobacterales bacterium
CCTGGCGTCTTCCAAGCCTTTCCGGTCCTTGGGCGTATTAAGCAAGCCGGGAACTTCATGGATCAGCCGGGGCGCTTATGGCATTTTTGCCTTTGCGGTTTTGGGGCTTTTGGATATCGCCATTCGGTCGGGGTTTGTGACGGACGGTGGTTTTGGGTCGGTCATTTCTCTGCTGGCAAGTGCCGCCGCCTTTTTTATTATGGCCTATGTCGGCTTTGTATTTGCGGAAGCGAGAAACATCGGTTTCTGGAATTCTCCGGCAATTCCCGCCATTATTGTGTGCTATTCTCTTTGCATGGGACAGGCGCTTTTTGTGTCCCTTGTTTATATCACGGGTGAAAAGATTCTTTCATTCCTTGTCTTTCCGCTTTTTATGGCCCTTGTCGCCACAGCCGTGTTGATTTTTTTCTTTCTCCTTGTTGTTTACAGGACACGGACTTCGGCAAGATATTCTGTAGAAATGCTGATTAGGGGCGAATACCGCATGGCATTTTTAGGGGGAGTCATTTTTATGGGTCTCCTGATTCCCATGGGGTTAACCGCTAATTATCTTGTCTGCGGCGGTATGGCGGCGAAAATGTCCTTTTTCCCATTTATTGCCGGTGTGCTGACATTACTGGGAGGTTTATTGTTTGAAATGTGCTTCATCAGGGCAGGGGTTTATAATCCCGTTGTTGATGTTGCGCAGAATGACTGAAACTTATCCCGCATAAACTGATAACCAAGGGCGGTATGGCGCCAAGTTTAACTTCCAAAACGCCGTATTGCCCTTGGTTTTTTTTATTGAACAAAGGATGAATTTATCTTATGGAAATAATTCTGCAAATATTAAACCCGGCCATCAGGAAAAAAGTAGGGTGGAAAGAGGGAAAAAGTCAGGAAATATGCCATGTTACCGGAAACACATTGGGTGATTTACTGAAAACAGTCATGGACGCCCAGGGGAAAAGTTTTTGGGAACGGTTTATGGAGCGGGACGGCGCCATCTCACAGACATATGTTTTTATTGGCGGCGATATTTTCTATCTTCATGAAAAGGATTTGGCGCGCCCCCTTGTCCATGGTCAAAAAGTTGCTCTTCTTGGTCAGTTGGTTTTTTGTGGAGGCGGATAATCGGAACGGACGGATATTTTCTGTATAATGTTATAAACGCACAAGGATGGGGAGATCATGAAAAAGAAGGACCTTTACGAAAACATTCTGCAAATCAGGAATAGAGGAGAGAGTGCCGCTCTTGCCACGATAATTGCGGTGGAAGGATCTTCCCCGGGGAAACAGGGTGCGAAAATGCTGATCTGTGAAAACGGTGAGACAGAAGGTACCATCGGGGGAGGTCTGATGGAGAAGATTGTCTGCGAAGAAGCAGAAAAGGTTATTGAAAATGGCATATCCAAGCTGGTCCATATTGACCTTACAGGTAAGGAACCAGGGGACATGATATGCGGAGGAATTGCCACCGTTTATATTGAAGCCATTATTCCTCAACCTGTCATTTATATCATGGGTGCGGGGCATATCGGTTCCTGTCTTGTTAAACTGAGCAAGATGCTGGATTATCGTATTGTCGTTTGTGATAATCGCTCCGACTATGCAAATTCAGAACGATTTCCCGAGGCAGATGAAATCATGACAGACGAATATGATCAGATTTTCCCCCGCCTTACTGTGGGCGTATCGGCTTGCATTGTGATTGTTACGCATAAACATATCCATGATCAGTTGGTTTTGCAGTGGGCTTTGGGCACAAAGGCAAAATATATTGGCATGATCGGCAGCAGGAGCAAAAAGGAACAGGTCTATGATAATCTTGCTGCCATGGGATTTCTGCGGGAAGAAATAGAAAAGAGAGTACACACTCCCGTCGGTTTGGATATTGGCGCCGAAACACCGGCGGAAATATCTGTCAGCATTATGGCCCAGATTATTCAGCAAATGCGGCGTGAAGGGGCATCTGCCGGTACGGCGGAATGTTAAAAAGCAATGTAATTCTTCCATTCGAGAGACGGCCGCACATTCTTGCCGACGGTGGTATTTTATACCGCCTGATTTGCTAAAGTTTTACATATGAATATCAAAAATCTGGTCATTGCCGTCATTATTCTGGCCGCCGTGTGGTTCATATACGATAAAATGACCACGCCTGACATAAAAAACTTGGACAACGCTGGCCGCGCGATAGTAGCCTTTGGCAATTCGCTGACCTACGGTGCGGGCGCACCGCGTGGAGAAGATTATCCTGCCAAACTGGCTAAAAAGACCGGCCATCCTGTCATAAACCTTGGCGTCAGCGGCGACAGAAGCACTGACGGGCTGGTCCGCATAAACAGCGTTTTCCAACATAATCCTTATATGGTTTTAATAGAATTCGGCGGTAATGATTACATGAAGAAAACGCCTTTTGACCAAACCGCTGCCGCCGTGGAGCAGATGATAAACCTGGTGCAGGCGCACGGCGCCATAGCGGTGGTAGTGGATACTGGCGGCCCATTTATGGGTGAATATACAAAGACCTACAAAAAAATGGCCGGGGAAAAGGGCGCTGTCTTTGTGCCGGCTATTTTAGACGGCATCATCACAGATACCCGGCTTAAATCAGACCCCATACACCCTAATGCCGCCGGCTATACCATCGTGGCTGACCGTGTTTATAACGCCATAGAAAAATATCTTAAATACTGATACTTTACACGATATTCTCCCCTGATTTTTTAGCGGCTGGCGATCATGGCCTGGACATCTGTGGCTTTCGGACAGAGATTTACATCCATTATTTAAAGTCAGGATAATCATATTCATTTCCCTTCCCACCGTTAAATGGTAAAGTATTGCCTTGATTTTTGAACGTCGGTCTCTTAAAGAGGTCATAATCAAGGGGATAAGGATAGCGGCGGAGATGAAGATACAAAAAACGATGCATTTCGTGGTGCTGTGCATCATTATATTTAGCGTTCTTTTCATGGCGTCCTGCAAAAAGCAAGGTCAGATTAAAGAAATCATGGTGATGGATGATACCAGCCATCTTCTTGTTTATGCGAAACTGCATGATTCCTTAACGGAAGAAATGATAAAACTGGCTCGTGTGGGCGTACCGATCCATTGCGTTTTTTACGTGGATTTTTACATGGAAAAACCCTACCGCGATGCCCGGTTATCACAGAATATCATTAAAAATGTCATGAAATATGACAATGTGAAACGAAATGTTTATGTGACAACCCTGTTAAATGGGCAGCAGATAGAGATATCAGAGTTTCAGGATATTGACAGTGAGAAACTTTTCATGTTTGAAATCAGCAGTATTCCCATCTTCACGATTCATGGCCTGGATAAACAGGAAAAGTATTATGTGGCAATTAAGGCGAAAATCGGAAAGGAGCAATCTTCTCTCCTGAGCCGTTACATCCTGATTTTCCTGCCTTTCATGGAAGAGCAAACAGACTGGTACCGAAAGGCTTTCATTTGGAAGAACTGAGTCTGGCCGACGAGCAAAATCAGGTCAGGAAACGCGAGAAGCAGCGCAGGCGAAGAGAGAGAATTCTTATTGTCGCCCTTATCATGATCATTGGGCTTCTCACTCTCGCGGAG
>JAITWQ010000105.1 GCA_031285215.1 Syntrophobacterales bacterium
CGTTCAAAGGTATCGGCGTTTGGGATGCCATTGGGCAGCGTTATGGCATTGCTCTGGAGGTGGTGAATAGGGAGATTGACCCGGCTTTTTCTTTCATGAATCTGGATCACGACGGTAAGATCCGTATGGATTGCTCCTCCCCCTATGCCATGGCCGGTTTGATCCACAGAAAAGATCGATTTGACGTGTCCTTTGCCAATGACGCCGATGCTGACCGCCATGGAATTGTGACGCCCCGGCAGGGTCTGATGAATTCCAATCATTTTCTTGCTGTCGCCGTTGACTATCTCTGCAAAAACCGCCCCGGTTGGAGAAGGGATGCGGGAATAGGCAAAACCATTGTTTCCACTTCCATGATTGATCGTATCGCCGCATCCCTTGACCGCCCCCTTATGGAAACGCCGGTGGGTTTTAAATGGTTTGTCCGGGGGCTTCTTGATGGTTCCTGCGGCTTTGGCGGCGAAGAGAGCGCCGGGGCGTCCTTTCTCAGGAAAGATGGCCGTCCCTGGACAACGGATAAGGACGGTTTGGTTATGGATTTGCTGGCCTGTGAAATTATGGCCAAAACAGGGAAGGATCCCGCCCAGATTTATGGAGAACTAGAAGACAGATTAGGCGCTTCCTTCTATACCCGCGTTGATACGGCGGTAACTGCGGAACAGAAAGCCGTACTGAAGAAACTTTCACCGGAGATGATCACCGCAACGCATTTGGGGGGCAAGCCCATTACCGGAATTTTAACGCGAGCCCCTGCCAACAATGCGGATATTGGCGGTGTCAAAGTTGTTTCTCCCGGTGGTTGGTTTGCCATGAGGCCGTCGGGAACGGAAGATGTATTTAAGCTGTATGTGGAAAGTTTTCAGGGTGAGGAACATCGCCGGGAACTGGAAAAAGAGGCGATGCTCATGGCGAAGCAAATCTTTGCCGCCGCCGGAGTGTAATCGCGTTCACCTTGACGGTGATTTTCCCCATGGTGAGATAATTATTTTTTGTTGCATATCATGAATGTTAATGATAAGAGACAGTCCCTGTTTTCATGACGGGGCCATTTATTGGGGGATCGTTCAATGGCAGGACAACGGACTCTGACTCCGTGAATAGGGGTTCAAATCCCTTTCCCCCAGCCAAGATTTTATAAAGCTACGGTTTTTTCGTAGCTTTTTTATATTGCCGGTAAAATAATAAGTCTGTTCTTTTTTTGTAATACATGATAGCACATTTACCGTTCTCAGGTTAAAAAGGCAGATGTTATCATTATAATTGTGATGAGGAGGTCTTTATGCGTAAGTATGAGTTTACGTGGGATTTATTGGGAGATGTTGAAGCGGGAAGACCCAATCTTGGTTCCTCCACAAGGATTGAGGTCTATCGTCTCATGCAGTTTGCCATTCGTGACGTTCTTGAAAGAGCAATGGGCACGGAAAAGGCCGATGAAATTTTTTACAATGCCGGTAAGTTGGCCGGAATGGAGCTTTACGATCACTACCTGACCGGGGCCGCTTCTTTCCCCGAACTGGTCACCAATATTCAGGCCACGATGAAAGATTTAAAAATCGGTATCTTCCGTGTGGAAAAATCTTCTCTGGATACGTTGGAGTTCACCTTAACCGTTGGCGAAGATTTGGATTGTTCCGGTTTGCCGGAGCTTGACTATGAAGTTTGCATCTATGACGAGGGCCTTATTGCCGGAATTTTAGAGAGATATACGGGAAAAGCGTTTAAAGTCAAAGAAGTTGATTGCTGGTGTACAGGGGACAGAACATGCCGTTTTACCGCTCAACCCGTTCTTTGAAACAAGCTGATGGATCGGTAAAATTTTGAAAGGAAGCATTGAGTGAGTTCAGAGGAACTTGTTGCCTTCGTAAAAGATCTGGTAAACAGCAGAACTTTGCCTGCCATTCCAGAGAACTGCCGGGGGAACGAGGAACTGGAAAAGATTTTTGTTCAGATGCTTGAAATCCGCAAAGCGATCCTTGCTTTTTCAGGAGGCGATTTTTCGCAGGACATTGAGACAAAAGGTTTTATTGCCGGCGGTTTAAAGGGTTTACAGGCTCATTTAAAGCACATGATCTGGCAGGTGCAAATGGTTGCCGGTGGTGATTTCAGCCAGCGTGTTGAATTTATGGGAGAATTTGCCGTTTCTTTCAATGCCATGGTTGAGCAATTACGGTCCACCATTGAAGATCTCCAGAGAAAGGAAGAGCTTTTAAGCGCTCTGACCAATAAGCTCCAACTGGAAATAGAAGAAAAAATAAAAATAGAACAGGCCCTGCGCGCCAGTGAAGCGCGGTACAAAAATCTGGCCTCGACAGACGCCCTCACGGGTCTTTATAACCGCCGCTACTTTTTTAAAGCCGCCGCCAACGAAATCGCACGTATCAAGCGCAATAAAAGAAGTTTTTGCCTGGGCATTATGGATGTGGATCATTTTAAGAAATTTAATGACGAGTACGGCCATCAAAACGGCGACAGGTGTTTGGTCCAGATTGCCCGCCTTGCCCTGAAATCAATACGCGAAATGGATTTGCTGGCGCGCTATGGGGGCGAAGAATTTATTTTTCTTTTTCCGGAAGCAAATATGGAACAGGGATTTGCCATTGCGGAACGGATACGGAACTTTATCGCCAATGTTCCCGTTGTCATGACCAACAGCACCTCGGCCAGCGTAACGGTTAGTATTGGTCTGCGCCTGGTGGAGGAATTTGAAGGCCAGACTACGAATGAATTATTGCAGACCGCGATTCAGCAGGCGGATATTGCCCTGTACATGGCTAAGAATAAAGGCCGGGATAAGGTTATTGTCAGCTACGGCGAGGAATATACCATTTAGCCTTTATTGATATTCTGCCGGATTGGTTTCCAAAGGGAAGGCGTATTTCCTTTTTACTTGACAGGAAAATATTTCTATCGTAAAGGAAGCCCGCGTCGCTTGGTGACAGGCTTTTAGTCTTTTCAGCATAATTATGTTGCGGGTTGTACGCGAAGAGAATACCCTTTGCGGGTAGTTTTTTGCTTATAGGAATTTTCCATAAGCGCCCGTAGCTCAGTTGGATAGAGTCGCAGACTTCGAATCTGTTGGTCGTACGTTCAAGTCGTACCGGGCGCGCCATATATGAACACGAAGGGCCCTTAGCTCAGCAGGTAGAGCAACTGACTCTTAATCAGTAGGTTGCCGGTTCGATCCCGGCAGGGCTCACCAGTTTTTCCGGGGTTATGCTTAACGGTATAACCCCGTTTTATTTGCGTGTCGGAGAAACCGGCGTGACGTTTTCAATTACCAAGTCCCTGACAATACGCTGGAAAAGAACCCTGATCATGTGGCGGCGCTGACTGGGAGAATCATCCTGATTGCGCACGGCGCGAGTTCCCGATGTTATCCGCTCCGCCGCTTCCCGCAATATATCGCCGCTGTACGTTTTTCCCTCAAGGATCGTCATTGCCTCCCGCGCCCACAGAGGCGCCGAAGCCATCGCTCCTATGGCAATGCGAACGTTGCTGATCACACCGCCCTCCCAAAGCAATCCCACGGCAACGCCTGCCAGAGGGAAATCAATACTTTTACGATGGCGGTACTTTCGGTAAGCGGAACGGTATCCGGCAGTGACAGGTATCCGTATGGCCGTTACCAGTTCACCCGGATTCAACAACAGATGCCTCTGCCCGTCATCCGCGTATAAATCCGCCAGTGATACGATGCGTTCCTTTATCTGCCCGCCATGCCATTGCGATATAACCACAGAAGCGTCCAAAACCATTAAGGCCGGGGGACAATCCGCAGAAAAGCAGGCATAGCAATGGCCGCCCTTGGGAACGGCAAAACAGACGCTTCCTCCCGTTTTCAAACAGTTTCCCTGGCTGGAACGCCAGAACTGCGACTTGTTCAGATAAAGGCAGCGCGGCTCAAGGCAGATATTTCCGCCGATGGTTCCCATGTTGCGAAGGTTGGGACTGGCCACAGACAAGGCGGCGTCAGTAAGAGCCGGGAAATAGCGTTTCACCAAGGAATGCCGGCTCAGCTGTTCCAGGCGGACGCCTGCGCCGATAAGGAAATGATCACCCTCTCTGTCAATGCCGGCAAAACCGGGAATACCATCCAAATCAATCAGACATGCGCCGGTGATAAGCCCCTGCTTGAGTTGGACAAGGAGATCCGTTCCCCCGGCAAGGGGTTTCGCCTGAGGCATATCCGCCATCATCTTTAACGCCTCTCCAAGGGATTCCGGCCTGAGAACGGTTATTTTTTCCCGTATCATGGCTTTTCCTTCCGTTCATTAATCGCGGCTCTCATTTTTTCCGCTGTCAGGGGAAGATCATGGATCCAGCATCCGGTGGCGTCATATACGGCATTGGCAATGGCAGGCAAAGCCGGATGGAGGCTCCCTTCACCAACTTCCTTGGCGCCAAAGGGCCCGCCGGGATCCACACTTTCCACCAGCGTGACCTCTACATCGGGAACATCCAGACATGTCGGCATCTTATAGTCTAAAAAATCAGGGCCGCGGTGGCGTCCATCCGGGAAAAATCCGTTGCGCTCTAAAACGGCTTCGCCAAACCCCATCACAACCGCCCCTTCGGCCTGTCCGGAGGCGGCCAAAGGATTGATGGCAAAACCAAGGTCATGGGCGCAGTGTATTTTCAACACAGTTACTTCTCCCGT
>JAITWQ010000132.1 GCA_031285215.1 Syntrophobacterales bacterium
GGGCGAACCGCCGCCGACACTTTTGGAATACCTGCCCCGGGACGCCCTGGTCATCATTGACGAAAGCCATGTAACTATTCCTCAGCTGGTGGGAATGTATCGCGGTGATCGCGCCCGTAAAAAAACGCTGGTACAGTACGGTTTTCGTCTGCCCTCGGCCCTGGATAACCGGCCCCTTCGCTTTGAAGAATATGACGCCTTTCCCCAACAGCGTATTTATATTTCCGCCACGCCCGCTCTTTTTGAGCTGGAAAAGGCGCAAGGACAGGTGGTGGAACAGATTATCCGCCCCACCGGGCTGATTGATCCGGAGATTATCATCCGTCCTGTCACTCATCAGATTGATGATCTCCTCGGCGAGATTAACAAGCGTGTCCAAAAGAACGAGCGCGTTCTCGTTTCTGCCCTGACAAAGAGGATGGCGGAAAATTTAACGAGCTATTATCATGGGTTGGGCGTAGGCGTGCGTTATCTCCATTCCGATGTGCAAACATTGGAACGTGTGGCCATCATCCGTGATCTTCGCCTGGGGAAATTTGACGTCCTCGTCGGCGTTAATCTTCTCCGCGAGGGCCTTGATCTTCCCGAAGTTTCCCTGGTCGCCATTCTGGACGCGGATAAGGAAGGATTCCTGCGTTCGGAGCGTTCTCTTATACAGACGGGGGGCAGGGCGGCGCGAAACGCGGGAGGACAGGTGATCATGTACGCCGATCAGATGACGGAAGCCATTGAGAAGTGCCTCAGGGAAACGAGCAGAAGGCGTGATATTCAGCGCCAGTACAACGAAGAGCATGGTATTACCCCGGAAACGGTACGCGCCAGAATTCTTACGTCCCTTGACGCCTCTTATGAAAGTGATGGCGGTGATGCGGTTATGATCGCCGAGAAGGAAACTCCCTACGGGACAACGGAGGATATTCACAGTGAAATCAAGCGTCTGACGGAGGAGATGAAGGAACTGGCCAGAAACCTTGAATTTGAAAAGGCGGCCATCCTGCGGGATCAAATTGCCGGCCTGCGTCAATGGATGCTGCGGTGAAAGTTATTTCGCCGCAACACAAAAGAATAGCGTCCGTTTCTGTGGACACTCTTCTGGTATTCTGGAGCGAAAATCATGCCAAATATGTTGACATCATTCATTTTTTGCGAAAAATTAATTACTTTTTCCACTCCTTATAAAAACCCCTTAGGAAATTCCACTGAAAAACTCCCGCCGGGAAAAAACCTTTTTTATCTTCAAAGGCAAGGTGTATGTCAAACCACGAAAAGAATTTTTGCAGGGCAGGGGAGGATAAAAGTGTTTGCATATATCATTGATATTGAGTAATTTTGCACATCTTTTTAAAGAGGAAATAAAACACGCTGATGAGCATAGTTTTCATTATTTTATTAGGGATAGGATTGGGAATGGATTGTTTCGCCGTTTCTGTAACCGCAGGAATGGCCGTCAACAAGCCTGTTTTTTCGCAACGGTTGCGCATGGCCGTGATATTTGGGTTATTTCAGGCGATTATGCCTTTATTCGGTTTTCTGGCGGGGAAAGGATTTGCCGAAGAAATACAGCGCGTTGATCATTGGCTGGCCTTTGCCATATTGTTGTTTATCGGCGGAAAAATGATCTATGAAGACCTTAAATCACCCCAAGAAGGAGAAAAAGAAGCAAAAGATATGTTCCAATGGTACGCCCTGTTATCGCTGGCCGTAGCCACGAGCATAGATGCTTTGGCTACGGGATTGATTTTTGTTTCCTTGCCAAACATGATTTGGCAGGCCATATCAATTATTGGCTTATGCAGTTTTTTCCTTTCCTTAAGCGGATCTTATTTGGGAACATATTGCAGTGAAAAAATTCGCTTTCGCGCCGAATTATGGGGAGGAATTATCCTCATTCTCATTGGCACAAAAATACTGATAGAACATCTTTTTCTCCTCACTTGAGGGATTTGACCGCAGGTGCAACTCCAAAATATTTATTCAAAGCCAGTAGAAAAAGCTTGACAAATATTTTTATTGGTTATGCTAAATATTAGTTATTTTAGTAGGTTACAGTGATATATATAAACTATCAGATTGAATATTATCAATAGACGTTACTTACTTATAAAGTATGTAAGGATGTGTCGAAAAAATATAATAAATCGTAGGAGAGTTATCATGCTGAAGAACCAAAGATAATAGATAAAGGTGTGTTATGGACATTTCTGATTTCAGGTCAAAAGCCTAGTCAGTTTACATAATATATCTTATGAGTAATTATAGAAGTTATAAAATCCATCAGGGGGTGTTCTGTCACTTCCGCCTCTTTGGTAATATCGACGAGGAATCGGAAAAAGCCAATGGTTCCGCGTGGACGGAAGAACAGGCGAAAATCCCGCAGAAAAGCAGATTTTTCGAACAAAAATGTTGCTCCTCAAGATGGGCGTCAGAGTGGTTTATAAATGCTTGCCATTGCCGGTTTGTTTTTCCAGTGCGCCGTTGCGGGTCAGGCCGCAACCTCAGAAAAAGCAAATCGCAAAATAACGTCAGGTTAAGCCGGTAATATTATCTGATAAATCCTTTAAAATTCGAATCTTAGCTGCAAGCCGCCCGTAACGCCTTTTCTCTTGCCA
>JAITWQ010000184.1 GCA_031285215.1 Syntrophobacterales bacterium
CCATGTCCACAACGTTGAAGGGATGCGTGGACGCGGCGATATGAGGGTTTGATATGGAGATTTTAGGATATCCGCGAAAAGACGGAAAATATGGCATACGCAATCATCTGGTTATCTTAGCTACTTCCGCTTGTTCCAGTGAAACGGCTAAGAACATAGCAAGTCTTGTCCACAATGCTGTTGCGTTAACCCATCAGCATGAAGGGATTGTATTACATGGATACGCCAGGTGAAGACCTATGCTCGGTGACGGGAATGGTAGCTGGAGGAAGCCAGATTGTCGTTTTTTCCACCGGTCTGGGCACGCCGACCGGGCATCCAATTGCTCCCGTGATTAAATTAACTGGAAATGACGCCACATACCACAAAATGATAGATAACATTGATTTCAACGCAGGTACTATAATTACGCAGGGCGATACCGTCGCCATCAAAGGGCAGGAACTATTTGATATGGTTGTCTCTGTCTGCAACGGAAAACTTACAAAGGCTGAAATCCTCGGTCACAGAGAATTCGGTCTGTATCGCATTGGATATACATTTTAGTTAAGTTAATTCCAACGTCTTACCGACGCCGCTGTGAACGAAAAAGCGCAGCTTTTTCACGTCTTCGCGATAAGCAGGGAGCCAGCGAGCGCTTTTGCGAGCTGTGCGAGTCGCGTAGTTTCACCATCAGGCGCGTCCTTTTGCGCCGAAGCACTCCCGAGTCTTTTGCTTTTTCTGACCACTGATCACTGATCACTGACCACTATCCATTTTCATATTAACGACATTGAGTCCTCAGCGAGACCGTTTCGGATTTTTGCTGCAGCCTCATAATATGCAGTGGTGGGGTCAATCGTGTGTGATTTTATTACAGCCCCCTCAACAAAACATTTTCCAGCCATTCATCAAACGGTTCCTGAAACCCAGCGTTATTATATGCAGTTCTCATGTTGTTCTTGGTTGTTTTCGTGTTTGGGTGATTCTCTCCTAATTTGTGGAATCTTATCCTATAACTCTTGCAAAACCATTCGAGCGCCTTCGCATAGTCGCCTTGATCAGCGTATACTACCGCCATGTTGTTGTACGTCATGGCGGTGTCCGGGTGTTCTTTGCCCAATACATTTTCACGGATTTTAAGAGCCTTCTCGTACCATTCGAGCGCCTTCGCATAGTCGCCTTGTTTATAGTAGATGCGTGCAGCATTATGAAGCATACGCGCAAAATCTTCGCTTTCCATATCTTTTAATTTTCTGACAAGCGATTCGGCGTGTGGGATTATATGTAGCTTTGTGGTAAATATTTCGCCTATTTCAAGTGAAAGCTCATCAGCAACAACACGTATCAGTGTACTAACCTCTTCTTTTGAAGGCATTTTACGATAGCGAATCGCTTCCGCAATAACCGGATGCATGTAGAAATTGTATTTACCATCTTTGTTCTTTTTCGATATCCAGCCTTTCCTTACGTCTTCATTCAAATCATCTAAACTACCCAGATTCAGCCATTCCTTTACCGTTTCTGTCGGTATCGGCTCATTCGCTAAAATAGAGAACAATTGTAAAATACGCTGCTCTTCAATTTTCGTGATTTTTGCTATATCGAATATTTTTGCTATATGTTCAATAAATCTGTCGTATTCTTCTTTGTCATCGTCTGTGTGCAGATATATAATTTTCTCAGGAATGCCCGCTAAGTTAAATCCGGTTCTATGTAGTTCTTCTAACAATTTCTGCGCTGTTATCCCTCCAGCTTCCTGAGTTTTTGCCAGTAATTCCACGGATAATGTGTGCTGCGCTGCAAGTTTAATTATGTCATCAATTAATTCATCTGGTGATGCTTTATCCTTACTGTGCTTCCTGTAAAGTTCGCGGCACTCGTCTTTGGACAGTCTATCTATCTCAATAGGATCTATTCCGTCTATTTCACTGCGTGACGTGAGAATAATTTTGCACGCAAGTTTTGATAAATCCTCTACATCATGTCTCGATATGTCGTTTGCGTTATCTATCATCAGTAATAACCCTTGCCCTTGTTCGTTAATATATCTTTTCGCTTCGTGCCAATAGTCGCTTGATACTTCCGTTTTAATCCTAATCTCCGGGAACTGGTTGTAAAACGTTGTCTCTATATTCTCGCGGGAAGTTACCCAACCTATTTTTTCTATGAAAGGCAAACTGTTTTTCTCATATTTATGAAACAAATACCTGCATATCTCTGTTTTCCCAATTCCACCCATTCCGTTCAGCAGGACGATTTTACTTATAGCTTCCAACTTCTCTTCAATTTTCTTTATTATCTCTTTGCGCCCGAAAAAATATTGAGTAGGCTCAGCAGGACGATCCTTTGTTACAACCGTGGCTGGGTTGCTTTTCTTCATCATCTTCAGCAAAATCAACACTAAAACTAAAACAGCAATAATTAGTATAGTCATCGCATTGCCAACATCAATATTAATTTGATTATCAATGTGTTGCGTTTTTTGCGAATCTTTTATATTTAATCCAAAGAAAGTGAGTACTGTTGCTAAATCAGCAAGATTAGGCAAAGCTGTAGTTATAACGAGAATAATTACCAACCATATACCTTTGCTTTGAAAAAATGACTTTTTCTTACCCACCGCAAGCACTCCTCAGAAATTTTCTTAATTTTATCAAATTATTCTCAGTTAAAGTGGGGTTTGAAATTAGTTTTTTATATGGTATAACTTTACAGAGAGTGACGGCAATGGAAGAAATGTGTCTCGTCGACTTGCGACCAATAAAGGAGAATGCAACAATTGAAAGAACATATCAAATCAGCGCTGGAGGCGCTTAATGTGAATAACCGTCGGTGGA
>JAITWQ010000200.1 GCA_031285215.1 Syntrophobacterales bacterium
GCTCAAGGTCATCCGCTGGCTGGTGCTGGATGTGGACGGCGTTCTGACAGACGGACGGATCATTTTGGGCAATAATGGAGAAGAGATGAAGCATTTCGATGTAAGAGATGGTCATGCCCTGAAAATGATTCAACGCTATGATATTCATATTATGCTGCTGACGGGACGCACCTCCCAAGTCGTTGCTAATCGGGCTAAAGAACTGAATATTACGGAAGTTCATCAGCGGATATTAAACAAACTTGAGTATTTTACCGAGTTTATGAACCAGCGCGGACTTACCTTCCCTGAAATTGCCTATGTGGGGGATGATGTTGTGGACATCCCTCTGTTGAGGCAGGTTGGCTTTTCTGCTACCGTTAAAGACGCGGCAGAAGAGGTTTTCCCTCTGGTTGACTATATTTCGCCCTATGACGGCGGTCGTGGTGCCGTTCGGGATATTTGCAAACTTATTCTGAAAGCTCAGGGGAAATGGAGGGAAGTGGCGCAGCGCTATCATTTTCCCGAACCCCTTTAACGTGATAAAGAGAGCAGCTTTTGCGGTAATGTGATATAAAACACGTTGTTTATGCGAAAGAGTTCATGAAAGAAGGAATATGAATGACGAAAAAACAGTTTCGTCTTAGGATAGTCCTTATCGTTATCTTGGTCTTGGCGGGAACCGGATGGTTTATTTTCATGAATCTTTCAAAAACGGAAGAAACAAAACCCCTGCCGCTGAAGATCCTGCCTGACAAGGTGGATATCCAGGCGGAAGATATTTTGTACACGGAAATTGGGGGAGGAAATGTCAAATATGAGATCAGGGCAAAGACGGTTTATTATATTAAAGAAAACGACATGGCAGAGTTTAAGGAGATTGGGGTAACCATAACCACGCCGTCGGGAAATATTTATACCATCGTGTCCGATCAGGGAACCTACGACATGACGAAAAAAGATATTACCCTGCAAGGGAATGTTGTTGTTGAGTCGGAGGCAAAAGACCGGATTACAACGGATTATCTCTTATATACCGCCGCAGACAATAAGATCCATACCGATTCCCTTGTGACGGTGGTTTACAGAAATATCGAACTAAAAGGAACAGGTTTGACATTCTGGCTGGAAGAAAGAAGATTGTCTTTATTGCAGCGAGTAGAGGCAAAGATTAAGCAGAAATAGTTAATGGTAACCGCCATGAAAAACGGCGTGATGGGAGGGCATGTGAAATTAAAACGGATACAAACAATTTTTATGTTTTTCTGTCTGGGGATGCTGCTATTTCCTTTGGCAAACGTTGAAGGACGGGAAATCAACAAAGTAAAAAAAGTTGATCGAAATACGCCGATACAGATCACATCAAATCGTATGAATGCCTATGATGAAAAGGGAATGGTTGTTTTCGAAGGAAATGCCATTGCCACACAAGGGGACAGAATCATTCGCGCCGAAACCATCAGTATCTATTATAAGAAGAAAAAGGACGATGGCAGCACAAGAAACTCAGAGGATATTCAGCAGAGCGGAGATTTGGATAAAATTGTGGCTCGCGGTAAGATGAAGATGACGCAAGGGGATCGGATCGTTACCGGTAATGAAGCCACTTATCTCCATGAGGAGCAAAAGGTTATTATCAAAGGGAACGCCGTTTTGACTGAAGGAAAAAACGTCATCCGGGGGCAGCAGGTGGTCGTATTTTTAGAAGAGAATCGAGGCGTTGTGGAAGGGAATTCTTCCGAGCGGGTGACGGCAACAATTTTCCCTTCAGAGGAAAAGAAGAGCAAACCCTGAACGGGCAAAGGCAAGGACAGATACCGCGATGAACGCACTGGAAGCACGTAAGCTGATCAAAGTTTATAATGGGCGAAGTGTTGTTAATCAAGTGGACTTGTTTATCCATCCGGGAGAGGTGATAGGTCTTCTCGGCCCTAACGGTGCGGGAAAAACGACGACATTTTATATGATTGTCGGCCTTGTAAAGCCGGATGGCGGCAGCATTGTATTGAACGATGAAGACATTACATCTGACCCCATGTATCTAAGGGCGCGTAAGGGGTTAAGTTATCTGCCCCAGGAACCGTCTGTTTTCAGGAAGCTGACGGTACAGGATAATATCATGGCCATTTTGGAAACCATCAACCTTTCGAAAGCGGAAAGGAAGCAGAAACTGGACGAACTGCTTCAGGAGCTTGATCTTGGAAATCTTGCCCAAAGCTATGCTTATTCCCTGTCGGGAGGAGAAAGACGGCGAGTGGAAATTACAAGGGCACTCGTTACATCGCCGCGCTACATTCTTTTAGATGAGCCATTCGCCGGAATTGATCCCCTGGCCGTTGCCGATATTCAGGAAATTATTTTTAAACTTAAAAAAAAGGAGATTGGTGTTATTATTTCCGATCATAATGTTCGGGAAACATTGGCCGTTTGTGATAGAGGATATATTATCAACGAAGGCACGGTTCTTGTTGAAGGCGCGCCGGAGGAAATCGCCCAATGCGAAATGGCCAAAAAAATCTATTTCGGTGAACGTTTTGATTTTGCCGCGAAATATGATGATTCTTTACCGGAAACCAAATGGGATCATCCTTAAAATTATCAAGGAACGCAGGAAGTAACCATGGCACTTGAACTAAGACAAAATTTAAAGCTGTCACAACAATTGATTATGACGCCTCAATTACAGCAGGCGATCAAGCTGTTGCAGCTGTCTCGTCTGGAACTTGTGGATACCATTCAGCAGGAGATAGAGGAAAACCCCTTCCTGGACGAAGACTCAACCGATGAAGAAGCAGGAGTAGCCAGCATGAAATTTGATGAACCGGATCATTTGCC
>JAITWQ010000209.1 GCA_031285215.1 Syntrophobacterales bacterium
ATGACGTGACCGGAGAAGACGGAAAGATTGATCCGGGGGCCAATGTCATCATGGGAGAATTGCCGGGAATGGGGCTGGCTTCGCTGCGCATGTCGGTTTACTATTTTGAATTGCTGGAAAAGAAGGGATTGAAGACCCACTATGTCCGTGCCGATCTTGACAACAATGCCATGATTGTCCGTCCGGCAGCCTTTTTTGGCGAAGGAGTGGAGATTATCTGCCGGTTTGTCGCCGTTGGCAGTTTTATCCGCCGTTATGGCAAATATGCCGCGTCAGGGAAAAAATTGAACGCTTTGGTGGAGATGACCCTGAAAGATGATGAGCGGGGCGATCCGCTGATTACGGATGAGGCCTTGGAGCAGCTGGGTATCATGACCATTGACCAGTATAACCAGGCCAAAGAACTGGTGCGCAATGTTTCGTGTATTGTCAGGGATGATCTTGCCGCCAAAGGATTGGAACTGTACGATATTAAATTTGAATTGGCCATGGTGGATGGCCAGCTGGCGATTATTGACGATATTTCCGGCGGCAACATGCGGGTTTTCAATAAGGGAGAACAGGTTGATCCCCTGGTTTTGTCTGCCCTGGTTACGGCGAAATAAATTTTCTGATTATTGCTTGAGACAGAAAAAGACAGGAAAACGGTGATTTTTCCTGTCTTTGTGTTTTTGCCCCATTACCGTCATTACGGAATTGTCCTGCGATCTCATGAGGAGCAAACTGCAAAATGCCAGAAGATTGCGGGTCAGGGCCGCAATGGCGCAACGCCGTTGTCAGAGATCAACACAGCTGCAACAAGCACTGGAAACGGGCGCGTTTCAACTTCTCCCCATGACCGGGAAACTTTTTTCACTCCCATGATTTTCTCCGGCGAAATTCGCTCATTTGCTGAAATTCTTCTCTGACCATGGAGGAACATAACTTTTTAATAATAAAAACGTGGATGGCGAGGAAGATAATGACCACCGCCGTACCGACAGCTTGTATAAAATTGAGCAGTTTTTGTATTTCACCGGCGATGGCTTCCCCTCCCGACATGTTGGTCATTTCAGGAAACAGGGTGAATAATATGACGAGGGCAAGGATATCAAACAAGATTCCCAAAACAGCCGCAATAATTATAATAATTCTGGCCCAGTTTTTTCTCTTCAGGAGACCGATGCCGATAATCAGCATGGCGAGGGAGAAGAACAGGGCGAGGAGAAAGAGATATTCACTGTGAGAAAATATTGCTTTTGTGATGATGGAAAATTCCCCAATTTGGCCGGTCTCCGCCAGTTCTTCCCCGGAGAAGGGGGAAAAAAACATAATACTTTTACATGCGGCGGCGCACGTTGCCAGACCTCCGCACAGGATCAATATCCATGCCAGTATATTTACAAAGGTTGATGGGGGCGACGGTGTTGGTAATATTATTGGAGGCTCAAAATCCATCACTTTTCTCCTTTTCAAACGGATAACCCCTGGGCGGCGCAAAACATTCTGCCATAATTGTCTTTTGTCATGTTTCGCACCATGTGTCGCATATCACAGGGAGTATTCCCATGCAATATTAAGATAAAAAAATGTTCTTCCGGGGAAAGATAACAAATATCTGATGTCTTGACTTTGTTCGTCTTAGTGCCTATATAATAAAAGATGTTTCATCGTTCTTTCAAAGGGGGCGTCACGGTTTCGACGGGGATAGTTGAAGCTGTAGCAGCGTGTCGAGGTTCCTACAGGCCTCGTAAAATAGGTAGGATAAATATAATCGCAGACAACTACGATTACGCTTTAGCCGCATAGACGGCTAACGTTCTCCTGATTCCGCCTGTCGGGTCAGATGAGGGCGTCAAACAGGCAGGATTGTCCGTTTGTCCGTACCCGGGGGCAAACGGGTGAAATTTTACGGGTTGGTCCTTTTTGCATCCTGTCTTTGGGAGATTTAAAGGATGAGATCAAAGCAAAGACTAGGCACGTAGAAACTGCAGTGGAATATTTTCGGACGCGGGTTCGACTCCCGCCGCCTCCACCAAAAATGTCAATTATTTCCATTCGTTACGTTTGTTTTTTCTACCGCAGTTCTACCGCAGGTGGCACGGCGCATACTTAGTATCTGCCCGATCTTTTGGGCAGTGCGCTTGGCGTATCTTTTTGTCATGTCGGGCCGTGAATGTCCTAAAACTTCCTGCACTAAAAAGAGATCGTTTCCTTCGTCTAATAGTTGACAGCCAAGGGAGTGCCGGATTGCATTGTATAATTTAATTTTAATGCCAGATTTTTTCTCTGCCTCATGCCATATTTTATTGAGGTTTTTGTTGGTGTACGGCTTTCCATCGGCGCGAACAAAAACAAAGTCTCCCAGACGCTTTCTGGAGCCTAAAATGTCTTTAGCGTAAGGAGTAAGTTCAGGATTTCTTCTATCTCCTGTCTTTGTTCTTTCTCGTAATTCATTTTCGGAAAAAGCTCTCTTGATATGTACCCTTCCATCTTTTATGGCATCCGGCTTTAATGCCCGTATTTCTCCAACCCTTACCCCATACTCCATGGCAAAACGGAAGATGGGCACGTCTTCCACGGAGATGTGCGTCAAAATTTGCTCTTGCTGTTCGAGCGTCAGGTATTCAATCTCTGGTGGCTCGCCCATGGACATTTTGGGAAAAGACGGAACATGTTTAATCTCTTCATTGGAGTATGCCCATCTTATCATAGATTTTAAAGCGCCCATAACATTGTAGCACCCTTTTATCGTAAGGGTTTCTTTGAGTGATTTTTGAAGTGATACCAGGTCCGCGCGGCGGATTTTTCGTATATCTTTATCCGCGCCAAACTTGGGATGAGTAATTACATGCTTTGTAATCGCGGTTTTGTAATCGCGCATTGTTTTATTTGTTACTTCTATCTGCTCAAGCCATGTTTTATGGTATTTGCCGATGCTTAACGGATTTTGTGGTTTAAATGAGCGCGGATCAAATCCCTCGTGGTCGCGGTCTATTTCTTCCTGTATCGAACGAAGTAACTTTTCTCCATTTGTGGCTCCGCGCCCCTGATTGTTACC